>JBGSOU010000079.1:0-5556 GCA_041739025.1 Hyphomonas sp. | reverse complement strand
GAAGGGTGCGCGGCTATCGGATGAGGCCATGACGCAAGGCGCCCCTGCCCCGGCGCACGCGATCAAGCCGGTTCCCGGGATTGACCGGATCCTTGTCGTCGCAAGCGCAAAGGGCGGCGTTGGCAAGTCCACCGTCGCGGTAAACCTCGCCGCCGCGATGGCGAAGGCCGGGATGCGCGTCGGCCTGCTGGACGCCGACGTGTACGGCCCCTCGATTCCCACGATGCTGGGTACGGTGGAAGAAGCGCCCGGCACTTCGGCCAGCAAGAAGCTGCTGCCGGTTGCGGCGCACGGCATGAAGACGCTGTCGATCGGATACCTTTCGGATCCGGATGCGCCGATGATCTGGCGCGGACCGATCGTCATGTCGGCGATCACCCAACTGCTGAACGATGCCGAATGGGGCACCCCGGCAGACCCGCTGGACATCCTGATCATAGACACCCCGCCCGGAACGGGCGACGCGCAGCTGGCAATTGCGCAGAAAGTGCCGGTGACGGCGGCGCTGATCGTGACGACGCCGCAGTAAGTCGCGCTGGCGGATGTGCGCCGGGGCGCGGCGATGTTTGCCAAGACGCATGTGCCGGTGATCGGGATTGTGGAGACGATGAGCTGGTTCGAGGATCCGGCCGGGGCGCGCCACTATCTGATGGGTGAGGGCGGCGCGCGGAAAATGGGCGCGGCGCTGGGCCTGCCAGTGCTGGCGGAAATTCCGATGTTGCAAGCCATCCGCGAAGCGGGGGATGCCGGCGTTCCGGCGGCGCTGGGAAATGGTCCGGCAGCGGACATTTTCATGAAACTGGCCCGCGCCGTCGCCATTCGGCTTGACCAGATGGTGACACGGGCGGCGCCGGAAATTGTGTTCGAAGACTAGCCTCCCTGATTTGACAGGGAATATTCTCGGTTAAAATAATAAATGTAATCAAAGCCTTGCTTGTTTCAGCCAGGCGGCGCATCTTATCGTTCCAGGACATGCGTGTCCGTCCGCCGGAAAGGCCGTGACATGTCATTCGAGCCCTCGAACAATATTGAACTTCCCGCCGCGTCTGACGCCGCGCCCGCGATTTCCGTTTCAGCGGCGGAATTGACGGTCGCCATGCCGCCAAAGGAAACACCACGCAAACGCTATGCGGCACCCTCTGCGCCGCGTGTGATGCAGTTCATGCGCGCACCGGCCGACAAGGCCTGATCCCATTTCCGTGTGCGGATGAGCCGCGCGCGCCCCCGCCCCGCACTCAACCGGGGCCATCGGAGACCGAATGAAGACGTTGACGCGGCTTTGCCGCCTGCCCGCCCTGCTGTTTGCCAGCCTTTGCCTGATGGCGCTGCCCGCAACCGCGCAGACCAAAACCTCCGCCAGCGGATCGCCGCCGAACTCGGTTGCCAAGGCCTACGGGTCCGGCTGGGAATGCGACAAGGGATTTCGCGAGAGCGACGGCGCCTGCGTGATCATCAGCTTGCCGAAGAATGCGCATCTGACCGGCGGCGACTATGGCGCAGGCTGGGCCTGTAACTATGGCTTTGACCGCGCTGGCTCTGGCTGCGCCGCCGTGATCGTTCCGGCCAATGCCTATCTTGACGGCTCCGGCACGCGCTGGGACTGCCTGCGGGGCCATATCCGCACCGGCCAGCTCTGCGCCGCGATCAAGGTGCCCGTGAACGGCTATCTGACAAATTCCAACTACGGCACCGGCTGGGCCTGCGAGCGCGGCTTCCGGCCGGACCGCGGCCTCTGTCTGAAAATCGTGTTGCCGAAGAATGCCTATCTCACCGACAGTGCGTCTGGCGCTGGCTGGGCCTGCGAACGCGGGCATTCGGCAAAGGGTGAAACCTGCGCAAAGATCGTGCTGCCCAAATTCGCCCACCTCAACTCGACTGGCGACGGATGGCAGTGTGACCGTCCGTACCGCCAGACCGGCGGCGCCTGTACCGCGCCTTGAAGGGCGTCCGGGCCAAGGCCCCATGTTCTCGGGACGCCCCGCCCATAACCCTCAGATAACCTGCGGTGCGTCCCGGCCTTCGCCGGGATGTGCGAAAAGGGCTCAGGCGTTGAAGTTCAACTTCAATCCCGCTTCGGGCCACCGGCACTTGATGAGTTGGCCCGTGCTCGACAGCGTCAGCCAGGCGTCTTGCATGTCGGCGCCGCCAAAGGCGATGTTGGTGACAAGCAGATCCGGGAAGGCCGTGTGGCTGAAGGCGCCTTGCGGGGTGATCGTGGTGATGCCGCCGTTGAGAATGGTTGCGACGCAGACATTGCCGGCGGCCGTCATGGCGAGGCTGTCGAAATATTGCAGGCCGGGCATCGTGGCGACGACGCGGCCGCCATTGAACGGGCTGGCCGGCTTGATTTCGCCCGGTGCGGCGAGGTCGAACGCCCACATCCGGCCAGTCATGGTGTCCGCCATGTAGACCGTCTGCTCGTCGGGCGACAGGCCGACGCCGTTGGGCGAGGAATAGTGGAAATCGAGTTCCTTCGCTTCGGAGGCACCGCGCGCGAGGAAGAACAGGCCGCCATAGTCGCGGTGACGGGAATAGGATTTTCCGTGATCGGTGAAATACAGGTTGCCGGCCTTGTCGAACACGAGATCGTTGGGCCCCTTGAGCTTGTGGCCGCCAACTGAGTCGAGGACGCGCTCGACCTTGCCGGTGGACAGATCGATGCGCTCGATTCGGCCTCCGGCATAGTCATCCGCCGCGTTGCCCGGAATCAGCAGGCCGTTGACGCTGGACCAGTTGAAACCGCCATTGTTGCAACACCAGAGTGCGCCGTCCGGGCCGATGGCGAGGCCGTTCGGGCCACCGCCGGTTGTGGCCACGGTTTCCGACTTGCCGTTCCAGTGGCGGGAAATGATGCCCTTCTGGATTTCCACGACAAGCACGCTGCCATCCGCCATGACGACGGGGCCCTCGGGAAAGCCGAGGCCGGATGCGACGAGTTCAAAGTCCATGATGTTCCTCCCGGAGAATATTCCGGAAGGCTACGCCTGCGCCCGGGCAGCGTCCATCGCTCCCGCAGGGTCAGGCCGGATCACACCCGGGCCGTCACATGGTCGAGCACGCGCAAGGTGAAGGCATGGTCGTTGCCGTCTCCGGCTTCGAAACGGGTGCTGGAGGATTCCGACCATTGGGCGGAGGACAACTTCGGGAAGAAGACGTCGCCTTCCGGCGCAGTGTCTACTTCGGTCAGATAGATCCGGTCGGCGATCGGCAAGGCGAGTTCATAGATTGCAGCGCCGCCGATCACGAAGACCTCCGTCTGACAGGCGCGCAGGGCCATGGCTTTGGCGGCATTGATGGCCGGCGAGACGCTGGAATAGACGCGCGCCTCGGCGGCATCGTAGTTCCAGTCACGGCTGATCACGATATTCGGCCGGCCGGGCAAAGGGCGCTTGGGCAGGCTTTCCCACGTCTTGCGGCCCATGATGACCGGCGCGCCCATCGTGGTGCGCTTGAAATGGGCCAGGTCGTCCTTCAGGCGCCAGGGCAATTGCCCGGCGACACCGATCACCCTATTTCGGGCTTGCGCGACAATGAGGCTTAGCCGGATGCATTCAGTCATGAGCTTGGCTCCAGGCGGCCTCGGGACAGCAAATCAATGCACGATTCCCGGCGCCGTTAACGATGAAAGAGTGAAGTGGGGCGTCTTGCCCCCTGCGGCCAGTGCGGGGCAAGAACATAACGCAGCTTTTGCTGCAATTGCGAAGACGCGGGGGATTCCGGATGGGTTTTGACATTGCCGCCGTTTTGACGAATGGCCATCCCGGCTTGCTGGCACCGGCTCTGGTGGCACTCGGATTGACAGTTTCGGCCATCTGGCTGCTGCAGGGGCGCGCCTGGGCGCTGCTCTATGTGATGCTGATCCCGTTCTTGAACTGGTCGTTCGGCGTCATCCCCGAGTTCAAGGTGCTGGCGCCGGGCGAGAACAGCCTGTTTGCCCAAGGCGTTTCGCTGCACCCGATGACGATGGTGACCGGCATGGTGTTCGTGATCCGCGACTTCGTGCAGCGGGAAATGGGCCACCGGGTGCTGATGCTGATGGCGATCGCGGTGGCGTGGTCGTTTTTTTATGCCTGGCCGGTGATCGCGCTGGCGAGCGGGATCGCATTCGCCGTGTCGGAAAGCGTCGACTGGCTGCTGTTCACGTTTTCGAAGTACCGGCTGTCAACGCGGATCCTCTTGTCGAGCGCGCTGGCGGCGCCTGTGGACACAACCGTGTTCCTCTACGGCGCCGACCTTGCCAAGCAGATGGAACTGGGCCTCGAGCCTGGAAACTCGCTGCATGTGTGGAACTGGATCGTGTTCGTGATCGGCAAGATGGTGGGGGCCGTGATCGTGTCGGCGATCATCCGGCGGCGGGAGGATCTGGGCTTGATTTCGGAGCGGGCGGCTTAGGGTTTTGAGCCTCAGGCTTCTCAGCGGTTTACTGTTTCCAAGATGTCCGTCACCCTCGATCGCCAAAGGCGATCTGAGGGCCCATCACCTCCGCTCTCAACGCCGCGAAACGGCGAACCGCCAGGAGATGGGCCCTCAGACGGGCTTTCGCCCGTCGAGGGTGACGCATCACTGACAGAAGGTGCGCAGGAAACGGACCTATTCGGTCTCGAGCACCTTCTGCTTGAACAGCAGGCCTGCCAGCGCCGCGCCGATCAGCGGGGCGATCAGGAAGAGCCAGAGCTGGGAGATCGCCGTACCGCCAACGATGAGGGCCGGGCCGAAGCTGCGGGCGGGGTTCACCGAGACACCGGTGACCTGGATGCCGACGATGTGGATCACGGTGAGCGTCAGGCCGATGGCGAGACCAGCCAGCAGGCCGGGCGCCGACTTCTGCGTGCTGCCGAGAATCACGACGAGGAAGAGAAAGGTTGCCACGATCTCGAACACCAGGGCCGAGGCGAAATTGTACTCTCCGAGATAGCCCGCGCCCCATCCGTTCTGGCCAAGGCCGTTTGCAGCGAGATCATATCCCGTCTTGCCGGTGGCGATGAGGTAGAGCACGCCGGCGCCGAGCAGCGCGCCGATGAATTGGGCGGCCCAGTATTGCAGCATGCTGTTCAGCGGCAGGCGTCCGGCGACAAAGGCCCCGAAGCTGACGGCGGGGTTGACGTGGCAACCCGAGATCGGGCCGATGCCATAGGCCATGGCGACGATGGCGAGGCCGAAAGCGAAGGCGATGCCGAGCTGGCCAACCTCGCCGCCGGCCAGAACGGCAGACCCGCAGCCGAGCAGGACCAGTGTGAATGTGCCGATAAGTTCGGCGATGAAAATCTTCATGTTACTCCCCTTTTGGCAGCCCGTCGGGCCTTGCCTGCCCCTGCAGGCACGCGGCCGGAAGATGGCGGGCTTCGACGCGCGCGGCAAGCGGTGGAGACGGTATTGCCTTCCGGCGCCGATGCGGCAAGACAAGGCATCAGGGAACCAGACTGGAGACAGACGGGATGAAGATGGCACGCACGCTTGCACTCAGCGCTCTCGCCGCATTTCTGGCGGGATGTGGCACAACTGAAACGCCGGCGCCGGCCCGCGCCGAACCGGCTGCAACGGCCGCCCCTGCGCCGC
>JBGSOU010000032.1:0-1792 GCA_041739025.1 Hyphomonas sp. | reverse complement strand
CGGCAGAAGCGGCTCGATCCGCGCCCATTGCTCATCAGAAAACCAAAAGAAATCAGACATTGCCACTTGCCTCCTGAAACGGAGGCAGTGAATCATGATCCGCCCTTGTCAGGAATCCTGTTTATGGGTCCGGACCCTAGTACGCCTCTTCCGCAAACACCTTCGTGAGGTCGCGGTTCCAGGGGCCGTGATAGCGTTGCAGCAGGCGTTCGGCGGGGGTCAGGCCCGAGGCGGCAATTTCGTGCAAGCCGGAGAGGAAGCCCGTTTCGTCGTCACCTGCCGCATTCAGCTGTCGCCGGTCACGCAGGCCGGCGCCGGAAATCTCCAGCACCTGCTTGGCCAGGTCCTGCATCGAGCGCCCGCCCGGGATCGGCGTCTTGAGGCCCAGCGTGCGCACGCCCTGGCGCATCGCCTCGCGCTCCGGCGCCGTCCAGTCCTTCACGAGATCCCACGTCGCATCCAGCGCGGACTGGGAATAGAGGATCCCGGTCCAGAAGCCCGAGAAGGCGCAGAGCCGGTCCCAGGGGCCGGCGTCCGAGCCGCGCATCTCGAGGAAGCGCTTCAGGCGCACTTCCGGGAAGATCGTTGAAAGGTGGTCGGCAAAATCGTCCATCGCGGGGCGCTCGCCCGGCAGGATCGCCAGCTTGCCGTCCATGAAGTCGCGGAAACTGAGGCCGGACGCGTCCAGGTACTGGCCGCCCCGGCGCACGAAATACATCGGCACATCAAGGGCGTAGTCCACGTATTGCTCAAAGCCGAAGCCGGACTCGAAGGCAAAAGGCAGCATTCCGGAGCGATCGGGATCCGTATCGGTCCAGATCTGCGAGCGGTAGGACAGGAAGCCGTTCGGCCGCCCGTCGATGAAGGGCGAATTGGCAAACAGCGCCGTACCCAGCGGCTGCAGCGCCAGCGACACGCGCAGCTTCTGCACCATGTCCGCTTCAGAGGAGAAATCGAGGTTCGCCTGCACCGTGCAGGTGCGGAACATCATCTGGCGGCCGAGCCGCCCGACCTTGTCCATGTAGGCCGTCATGATCTTGTAGCGGCCCTTGGGCATCACCGGCGTCTCCGCCATGCTCCAGATCGGGCTCGCGCCGAGACCGAGGAAGCCGATGCCCAGCGGCTCTGCCAGCTCGCGGACTTCGGAGAGGTGCTGGCCGACTTCCGTGCAGGTCTCGTGGATCGTCTCCAGCGGCGCGCCGGACAGTTCGAACTGCCCGCCAGGCTCAAGGCTGACGCTGGCGCCGTTCTTCTTCAGGCCGATCAGGTGCCCGCCTTCGACGATGGGTTCCCATCCGAACCGGTCGCGAAGGCCTTCCAGCATCGCCAGAACCGAGGCCTTGCCCTCATACGGCAAGGGCCGCAGCCCGTCCCAGAGGAAGCCGAATTTCTCGTGCTCGGTGCCGATTCGCCAATCGGTCTTTGGCTTGTTGCCGCCTTCAAGATGCTCGACCAGCTCGGTCTTGCCGCTGATCCGAGGCGAGGCCTCATCGATGTCGCTGGTCGGCGTAGTCACCGTCGGGCCTCCCGGCTCTGTTCTATCTGGAGGCTCAGATAAGCCCGAAGTGTGACATCGCCAACGGGGGTGCCAAAATTAGACGCTCAGTCCCAGTCGCCGCAGACCGCCTGCCAGAGCGTCATTGCCGCAATCGCCGCCGTTTCGGCGCGCAGGATGCGGGGGCCAAGATTGACGGCGAACGTGTCCGGCCGGGCCCGCAGATAAGCACGTTCTTCCGGGGTGAAGCCGCCTTCGGGGCCAATCAGCACGGCGGCGTTGCGCCCGGCGAGCCCT
>JBGSOU010000575.1:0-1589 GCA_041739025.1 Hyphomonas sp. | reverse complement strand
GCGGCGCCCCTGCCGGTCGAGACAACCACCCCCCAGATGGCGCCGGAGGCGCCGCCCGAGCCGCAGGTGGATCCGACGCAGCTGGACCTGTCGCAGATCGCGCTGGCGATGCGCATCCCTTCCGCATTCCGCGCCTATGATGACGGCGCCTTCCTGCAGATCAACGTGATCAACCCGCGCCTCGGCGTGGACATCGCGCAGTCCTTTGCGCTGGTCACGTCCGAGGGGTTCGACAGCACCTTCCTCGCGGGTGAACAGAAGGACGGTTTCACCATCTGGACCTATGCGACCAAGCCGGAAGATGCCGGACGCCTCGCCGCGCTGAGCCAGGAACTCGTGCGCCTGAAAGCCGAAGCGCCGGGCGAAAACGAGCTGACCTTCGGCGCCATCGCACCCGGCTGCTGGAACGAGCCGGAGGAAACGCCGGGCAGCCTTGCCCGCACGCTCTACATCCGCGTGACGCCGGCGGACGACTTCCAGGTGTTCGTGCCCGAACAGGTGCTGACCGAAGGCGACCTGCCGGGCATCGAGAGCTTCTGGGGCGCTTGCCAGCCCTAGGCGACATGGCCCGGCGCAGGGCTTTATGATAAAGCCGCCGGACGATGAGCGATGCATTGGGTCCCGGCGATCTCGTCTTGTGCGTCAACGCAGCCCCGAACCATGTGACGGGCGAGCCCGTGCCGCTCGTGGCCGGAGAGACCTACCGGGTGCTCGACCTCTGGGAATTTGCCTGCCCGTGCGGGCGCTCGGATGCGCTGCTGGATGTCGGCGTCGGTTGGGCGTGGTGCCAGAGCCGTTTCCGGAAACTGCCGAAGCCTAAAGCGTGCGAGCGCGTGCGCCGGACCGCGAAACCGAAGGTGGTGGAGAACGTTTAGGCCTGCAATGCCCGGTCAGGAACGCCTCGGTTGTGCCTTGAACCAAGGCTCCAGCAGCGCCAGCGCTTCCTCAATCTCAGGCGTCGACAGCGCGAAGGAGAAGCGCATGAAGCGGTGGCCGTCCACGGGGTCGAAGTCGACGCCCGGCGCCGTTGCGACACCTGTCTCCTCCAGCAGCTTCATGCAAAAGGCGAGGCTGTCCTCGGTGAAGCGCGAAATGTCGGCATAGATATAAAACGCGCCGTCCGGCGGGGCGATGCGCTCGAGGCCTAGGCGCGGCAGCGCGTCCAGCATCAGCGCCCGGTTGGCGGTGTAGACCGCGACATGCCCGCCGAGTTCGTCGCGGGAATCCATCGCGGCAAGGCCGGCATGCTGGGCGAGGGAGGGCGCCGTGAGGAAGAGGTTGCCGATATAGGCGCCGGTGCGCGCAGCGGCGTCTTCCGGCGAGACCAGCCAGCCGAGCCGCCAGCCCGCCATCGAGAAGTATTTCGAGAAGCTGTTGACGACGTAAGCCGTGGGTTCGAATTCCAGCATCGAGTGGATCTTCGGGCCATAGGTGAGGCCGTGATAGATCTCATCGGAAATGATCCGTGTGCCACGCTTGCGGGCCACATCGGCGACGGCGCGCAGCTCGGCCTCGGCGATGATCGTGCCGGTCGGGTTGGCGGGGCTCGCGAGGATGACGCCGGCGGGGGCGGGATCCACCGCCTCCAG
>JBGSOU010000548.1:0-2607 GCA_041739025.1 Hyphomonas sp. | reverse complement strand
TGGAGACCTACGAGACCCGTGTTGCCGAAGCGGAGTCCGCTCTCAAAGGCAGCGCGGGTTATCTGGCGCTCGTTGAAGCCGCTGAAGAGGCGCGCGCGGTCACGCTGCGCGCCGCGCAGAAGCTGGAGCTGGCCCGAACCGACCGGACGGAGAAGGGCGCGCCTTACGAACGCGATCCGCTGTTTCACTATCTCTGGAACAGAAAGTTCCGGTCTCCGGGGTACAAGGCCGGCGGGGTCATCCGTATGCTGGATGGTTGGGTGGCTAAGCTCTGCCGGTATGATCAGGCCTTCCTGAATTACCAGCGCTTGACGGAGTTGCCGGACCGGATCGCCGAGCACGCCGTGTTTGTCGCCGGCCTCGAGGACAAGGCCGAGGCGGCGCTCGTGGAGGCGGAAGAGCAGGCGATGCGTGAGGCAGGCGTCGAGGCGCTGAAGTCTGAAGCAGACCGTCTGAAGACGGAGATCGCAGCGTGCGATGCGGAAATCGCCGCTGCGGAAGAGGCGCACCGCGCCACGGCGCAGCGCCATGAGGCCGCGCTGAACGAAGAGGCCGGGCCGGCGGTTGAGGCGCGTGAGCTTCTGGCGGTCCAGTTGCGCAAGGCGAGCTTTCCCGATCTGCGCGTATTGGCGGCCGAGACGGTGGATGTTGAGGACGACCGGCTTGTGGACGCGCTCGTCCGTTTGCGGGCGGAGGAAATGTCGCTCGATCTCGAAGCCGGCAAACGTCTCGTTCGCCCCGGCCTGCTGCGCGAGGACCTCGCGCGGATGGAGGCCCTGCGCCGTCAGTTCAAGGAGGCGCGGTTTGACAGTCCGTATGCGTTAATGTCGCGTGCGGCATTCGATGAAATGATGTCAAATCTGATGAAGGGCAACATGGACGTCCGCGACACGCTGCGCGGGGTCAGCCGGTCGATCCGGCGCGCCGAGCCGCAGGCCCACCCGGATTTTGGCGGGCGTGGGCGGCGCGACACGATCGGGCTGCCGGACATCATGGGCGGCGTGATCGGCGGGGTGCTGGGCGAAGTGCTTGAAGAAGTGATCCGCGAAACGACGCGGGGAGGCGGCAGCTATGGCAGCGGTGCCATTTTCCCCGGGCCGCCGAAGCGTTCGCCGCGTTCGTCATCCTCAGGCGGACGGTCCTTCCCCAGCGGGGGAGGGCGCCGCAAGGGCGGTGGCTTCAAGACAGGCGGCGGCTTCTAAAGTCCGAGCTGGCCTTTGGCGAGAATGCCGCGCTGGATTTCATTCGATCCTGCATAGATCGAGCCCGCCCGGTCGTTCAGGTATTTTGCGGACGCCGTGACGGCGCTCTCCGGTCCCACGAGGGGTGTGTTGGCGCCGTCGAAACCGGGAACGGGGCCGCCGGGACACGTTTGGTGCGGCTGGAAGGGCGAGGCATGGACGCCAGCGAGTTCGAGCGCAAGCTCGGTCAGATGCTGGCTGAGTTCAGTGCCCCTGATCTTCATCATGGACGCCTTGAGGCCGGGTGTTCCGCCTCCGGACAATTCAGACATCATCTGGAGTTCGGCGGCTTCAAGTGCCTGAGCGTCAAATTCGGCGTGCGAGAGTTTTCGGGCAAAGTCGGCATCCAGCAAGCCGTCGCCGGCCGCGATCTGGCGAAGCGAGCGCAGGCGCGCCAGTAGGCGGGGCCCGTAGGACGATCCGCCGCGCTCGAACTCGAGCAGGTATTTCGCGACCGTCCAGCCTTCGTTGGCCTTGCCGATCACGTTGGCTTTGGGCACGCGCACATCGGTGAAGAAGACCGCATTCTGGATATGCTCGCCCGACAGCATCAGGATCGGGTCCACCCGGACGCCGGGCGAGGTCATGTCGATCAGGATGAAGGTGATGCCTTGCTGAGGCTTTCCGGACGCGTCCGTCCGTACAAGGCAGAACATCATGTTGGCTTCGTGGGCGTGTGTGGTCCAGATTTTTGAACCGTTGCAGACATAGGCGTCGCCGTCGTCGACTGCAGACATGGTCAAGGCGGCGAGGTCCGAGCCCGCATGCGGCTCGGAATAGCCCTGGCACCAATAGTCTTCGCCGGAGAGGATGCGAGGCAGGTAGTGGTCCTTTTGCGCCTTGGTGCCGTGGCCGATCAGGGCCGGGCCGCACATGCCGATGCCCATCGGCGACAGCGGCGGGGCCCCGGCCCGGGCCATCTCGACGTCGAAGATATAGCGTTCGGCAACGCTCCAGCCGGTGCCGCCATATTCGACCGGCCAGGACGGGGCGGCCCAGCCCTGCTTCACGAGGATGCGCTGCCATTCCAGCGCAACCGGCTTTGACGAATAGACGCTGGTCATGCGGCTCGCATAGGCGCGCAGGCCGGCGGTGAGGTTCTGGTCGAGGAAGGCGCGGACCTCGTCGCGGAAGGTTTCTTCTTCGCGGGTAAAGGCGAGTTTCATGCGGAGACCTTGGGTTGGGGCAAGTGTTGACGGGCGGCGTCGAGCAGGCGGGCGCGTTCGGTTTCGGTTTTCCACAGGAAAGCGCGCGGCAAGCCCAGGCGCTGACAGGCCTGCGCGGGCGGGCCCAATGAGTCCGGTACCGTTTCGGCGATGCGGGCCATGGTTTTGACGGCGAAGCGGCCGGCCGGCGTGAGATCGTA
>JBGSOU010000512.1:0-2616 GCA_041739025.1 Hyphomonas sp. | reverse complement strand
CATCGACGGCAAGGCCCACCGGCACGGTGACGATCTTGGTGGCGACGCACCCGGTGAGCGGGACGATCAGGGCGGCGAGGCAGAACACGGCGAATCGCATGGACAAGGCTCCTTGGGCTGGCGCGACGCTAGGGGGCGCCGCGCCCATCTGCACCTTACCGTTTCATGACGGGCTCAGCGCGCCAGCGCTTCATCAATCAGGGCGGCTGTTTCGGTCTGGCCATAGAGCGCAGCAAAGCTGCCGAAGCGCGGGCCCTGGCTCTGGCCGAGAAGCACTTCATACAGCGCCTTGAACCAGTCACGCAGGTTCTCGAAGCCGTGGTCCGTGCCGACACTGAACGTCATCGACTGGAGATTGTCCGGGTTCGGCGAGTCGTCGAACACCTTGAGGCGCGCGGAAAGATCCGCCATCGCGGCGCGCTCCTTCTCGTCCGGGGCGCGGTAGGTTTTCTCCGGCAGCACGAAGTCGCGGTAGTACGCCATCGCATACCCCGCGAGCCGGTCGAGCAGCGGGTGGGTATCCGGCGTCGTTCCGGGCGCATAGCGCTGGATGAAGCCCCAGAGCTGCAACGTATCAGTGGGGTTTGCGACCGCCACGAGGTTCATCAGGAGCGCGAAGGAGACCGGCACGTCCGCCCGGGGCGGCGCGCCCGAATGGATATGCCAGACGGGGTTTTCGAGCTGCGCGGCAGGCTCTTCCTTCGGGAATTTCTCGAGGAAGGTCAGATACTCGTCGACCGCTTTCGGGATCACGTCGAAGTGCAGCTTCTTGGCCACGCGCGGCTTCTGGAACTGGTAGAGCGACAGGCTCTCGTCCGGCGCATAGGCCAGCCATTGCTCGACCGAGATGCCATTGCCCTTGGTCTTGGAAATCTTCTCGCCCTTTTCGTCCAGGAACAGTTCATAGACGTACTGTTCCGGCGGCCGGTGGCAAAGGATGCGGGCGATTTTCGAATAGACCGGGGCGTTCGCCTGGTGGTCCTTGCCGAACATCTCGAAGTCGACACCGAGCGCGGCCCAGCGCATGCCGAAATCCGGCTTCCACTGCATCTTCACCGCGCCGCCGGTCACCGGCAGTGTCACGTCCGTTCCGTCTTCATCCGTAAACGTCACTTCGCCCTTCGCGGCGTCGACATGTTTCATCGGCACATAGAGCACGCGGCCCGTGCTGGGGCTGACCGGCAGGAAGGGCGAGTAGGTCGCCTGCCGTTCCGGCCCCAGCGTCGGCAGCATCACGCCCATGATCGCGTCATACTTCTCTGCCGCGCGCCGCAGCATCGCGTCAAACCGGCCGGACTTGTAGCAGTCCGTCGCCGACAGGAACTCGTACTTGAAGCCGAACTGGTCGAGGAAGGCGCACAGCCGCGCATTCATGTGCGCGCCGTAGGAGGCGTGCGTGCCGAACGGATCGGGCACCATGGTCAGCGGCATCTGGAGATACTGCTCCAGCGATTTCGGGTTCGGCACGGTGTCCGGAACCTTCCGCATGCCGTCCATGTCGTCCGACACGCAGATCAGGCGCGTGGCATACTTGCCGGCGGTCAGCACTTCGAAGGCATGGCGCACCATCGTCGTGCGCACGACCTCGCCGAACGTGCCGATATGCGGCAGGCCCGAGGGGCCATAGCCCGTCTCGAAGATCACCGGCGCATCCGCCGCCCGCTCACCGGCCTTCACCTGCTCCACCACCCGTTTCTCGAGCGCGCGCGCGAGTTCAAAGGGCCAGGCCTTGGCGGATTGGGCGAGGACGGAAAGGTCAGTCATGGGCCGTGTCGATCTTGTGGGTTGTCAGTGCGCCCGGGCCTAGAGGCCACACCGGAACGCGTCAAGCGAGGGGGATCGCGTCGTGTCAGAAATGTTTGACATGTCAAAAATCTTCGACTAAGTGTCGAAGTACAGTATTTTTGACACCAGAAGGACCGCACATGTCATTTCGGGAAAAAACAGCCTGGGCCATGGGGATGATTCTGCTGGCGGGCGCATTCTGGTACTTCAGCAAGGTGATCGGCTTGTCGGCGACCCTCGGGCATACAGCCCCGCCGATCCCCGGATTCGTCATCGCCTATGTCATCCTCATCGTCATTGCATCGATCGTGTTGATGAGCGCGCTCGCCGCGTCTTCACCAAAGCTCGCCGATGCGGCCGCGGATGAGCGCGAGCGACAGATCGAAAGCCGGGCGGGCCATTGGTCAGGCAGCATGCTCGGCCTGGGGATCTTTGCGGGGCTAGTCCACTTCTGGATCCATGCGGACGGAAACATGTTGTTCCACATCGCGTTCGCCAGCCTGATGCTCGGCCAGATCGCGGAGTACATCTTCCAGATCGTGCTGTATCGCCGGGGCGCCTGAGCGATGGCCAAGCCCCCGCCGATCACCAACCGCATCCGGGAGTTGCGCGAGCAGCAGGGCGGCATGAGCCAGTCCGCGCTTGCTGACGCCATCGGCGTAACCCGGCAGACCGTCATCGCCATCGAACTTGGCAAATACTCCCCTTCCCTCGAAAGCGCTTTCCGGATCGCCCGGGTGTTCGGCCTCGGCATTGAAGACGTGTTCGGCTGGCAGGCCTGACCGCCGCCGCCTTCACATGCCGCGCATTTCCGGCGCGTGGAACGGAAAG
>JBGSOU010000502.1:0-4981 GCA_041739025.1 Hyphomonas sp. | reverse complement strand
CCAACCCGCGCCTGCGCGGCGCGATCCGGCTGGACGACAACCCGGTGACGGCCGCCTATTTCTATCCCGACGGCGAACCGCTGCCGGCCGGCTTCGTTCGCACCAACCCCGCCTATGCGGCGACGCTGGCCGCCATCGCCCAGGATGGGCCTTCGGCATTCTATGCCGGACCGCTCGCCGCCGACATCGTGGCCGCCGTGGCCGAAGGTCCGGATGGCGGCGCGATGACGCTGGACGATCTCGGCAACTACAAGGTCGCCGTGCGTGAGGCCGTGTGCGGCGTGTTGCAGACCGGCTACAAGATCTGTTCCGCGCCGCCTCCCAGTTCGGGCGGCGTCGCCCAGAACCTGATCATGGGCCTGTATGAATACCTCAAGCCCGCTGCGAACCTCAACGCGGACGAGAGCCTCTACCTGAAAGCCTTCGTCGATGCTCAGCGCCTCGGCTATGCCGACCGTGACCATTATGTCGCCGACGCCGACCATGTGCCGGTGCCCACCGCCGAACTGATCGACCCCGCCTATATCAAGGCGCGCGCGCTCGAGGCTTTTGCGCCGGACGCAAAAGCGACTCCGGGTGATCCGGGCGTGGTGCTCGGCAAGGCCCCACTGCGTCCGATGTGGGGCGAAGACCCGACCGAACCCGGCGCCGGAACGACGCATGTGTCGATCATCGACATGGATGGCAACGCGGTATCGATGACCGCGACGGTCGAAGCGGCCTTCGGCGCCTCGCGCATGGCCGGCGGATTCCTGTTGAACAACGAACTGACGGATTTCGCACGCGAGCCCACCAAGGGCGGCAAGCCGGTGGCGAATGCTCCGGGGCCGGACAAACGTCCGCGTTCGTCGATGTCGCCAACCGTCGTGTTCGATGAAGACGGCGACCTGTTCATGGTCACCGGCTCGCCGGGCGGCAACTCGATTGTGGCCTATGTCGCCAAGACGCTGGTCGGCGTTCTGGACTGGGGCAAGACGGCGCAGGAAGCGGCGGCCTTGCCGAACGTCATCGCGCGCGGGGATGTCGTCGCCGTGGAAGTGGACGTTGCCGGCGGCCCGGAAGCGGCCCAGGCGCTGCGCGACCTCGGCTATACGGTGGAAGAGCGCACCGGCGAGAATTCAGGCCTGCACCTGATCGTCGTGCGTGACGGCGGTCTCGAAGGCGGCGCGGATCCCCGGCGCGAAGGCGTCGCATTGCCGGTCAACTGACACGCGGGCCTTGCTCGATGGCGAAGCTGTATTTCTCGTACGCGGCCATGAACGCCGGCAAGTCGACGCTGCTGCTGCAGGCGGCCTACAATTACCGTGAACGGGGCATGGACGTGCTGCTGCTCACCTCCTCCCTCTACCGGGACGCGGATGACGGCCATATCAGCTCCCGGATCGGCATTTCGGCCGAAGCGACCCTTTACACTCAGGACACGGACCTGTTTGCCCTGATCCAGGACCGGATGGGACAGGGACGGATTGATGCCGTCTTTGTCGACGAAGCCCAGTTCCTGACCAAGGCGCAGGCCTGGCAACTGGCGCGTGCGGCAGATCATCTCGGCATGCCTGTTCTGGCCTATGGTCTGCGTACGGATTTCCGCGGCGAACTGTTTGAAGGCTCCGCCGCCTTGCTCGCGATTGCCGACAATCTGCGCGAAGTGCGCACGATCTGTGAATGCGGGCGCAAGGCAACGATGGTGGTGCGCCTCGGGCCGGACGGACAGGCGCTGACCGAGGGGGATCAGATCTCGATCGGCAAGGCGACTTACCTGTCGCTGTGCCGCCGTCATTGGGAAGAACGCATGGGCCGCTTCCCGCCTGCCTGAATCCGGCCTGCCGCGGAATCGGCATGAAATTCGCAGCAAATCCTTCCTGCGCGCACATTCTGGCCACTGAGTCCTGTGACTTTGGAGGCTCGAGGCCGCGTCAAGGAGGCTGCCCATGAACACCGAACCCGTCCGTACGCGCCTGCCGATTGTGGCCTTTGCGGCCCTGCTGAGCCTGATCGCCATTGTGATCGGCGCCCTCGCCGTCCCCCCGGCAGACGCCCAGACCGATCCCGGCCTTGTGGACTATCCCGGGTTCATGGAACTGGGTTCCGAAATCGCACACTATCGCGAAAGCCGGCTGATCGATCTTGAGACGTTCAATGCGATGAAGGCCGATCCGGATACACTCGTGCTGGATGCGCGCAGTGCCGGCGCCTATTTCATGGGTCACATCGCGGGCGCGGTTAACCTCAATTTCTCGGACTTCTCGGACGGCATGCTGGCCGAGGTGATCGGCGCCAAGGACCGGCGGATCCTCATCTATTGCAACAACAATTTCACCGACAATGTCGCGCCGGTGATGCTGAAACGTGCCGAGCTGGCCCTGAACGTGCCGACCTTCATCAATCTCCACGGCTACGGCTATGAGAATATCTACGAACTGGACGGCGCCTATAGCATCCAGGACCAGGCGGTGGGCTGGGCCACACCGGCGATCCATCAGGAAAACTAAAGCTATCATCTGCCGCATTGCTTTTGGGGCGTCCCGGGGTCAATTGGACCGGAGACACTCCGAGGAGGGCTGAGGATGAGCGCGGACGCGCCTGCCGGCCAGACGGCCGCTGCGAATGTAAACCCCAACGGGCCGACCGAGGAAACTGTCCTCGCCGTCGAGCACTTCACCGACCGGCTGTTCCGGTTCCGGATCACGCGGCCGCGCAGCTTCCGGTTCCGGTCCGGCGAGTTCGTGATGATCGGCCTGATGAAGGAAGACGGCAAACCCTTGCTGCGCGCCTATTCGGTGGCTTCCCCGTCCTGGGACGAGGAGCTGGAATTCTACTCGATCAAGGTGCCGGACGGCCCGCTGACCTCCCGTCTCGAGGCGATCCAGCCGGGCGACAAGGTGCTGCTCGGCCGCAAGCCGACCGGCACGCTGGTGCTGGACGCGCTGAGCCCCGGCAAGCGGCTCTACATGTTCTCGACCGGCACCGGCTTCGCCCCGTTCGCGAGCCTTGTGCGCGACCCAGATACCTATGAGCGCTACGAGCAGGTGATCGTTACCCATACCTGCCGCGATGTGGCCGAGCTGACCTATTCGAAAAACCTGATCGCCAGCCTGAAGCAGGACCCGCTGGTGGGCGAGATGGTGGACGGCAAGCTGACCCTTTATGCGACCACCACGCGCCAGCCGTCGGAGCGGATGGGCCGCATCACTTCGCTGATCGAAAGCGGCCAGCTGTTTTCCGATCTTGGTGTGCCGCCGCTGGACCCCACCACCGACCGGGCGATGATGTGCGGTTCGATGGAGATGATCCAGGACCTGAAAGCCCTGATGCTCAAGGCCGGATTGACCGAAGGCTCAAATGCGGCGCCGGCCGAGTTCGTGATCGAGAAGGCCTTCGCAGGCTAACCGCCCGCCGCCGGGGCCGCCGTAAGGAACGGGCCGGTGTTGAGATGGATCTGGCAGGTCGCGCCGCCCGGGCCGGCCGAGCAATAGTCTGCCCCAAACAGATCGGTCTGGATTTCCGAGGTGGACCGGAACGTGCGCCCGCCGCCGGTCCAGGACGAACGTACCTGGCCGTCGCCCACGCCGAGGGCCTCATGGAAGCGCTGGGCGGGCGCCCCGTTGCAGGTGAATCGCAACAGTTCCGCGTTGCCGCGAGACACACGCGAAACGGCGTCGCGGCTGATCGCCTGCGCGATACAATCCGTGTAAAGAATGCTCTTGCCCGGCGCCGGCACGCTGACCGGTTCGGCGAAATCCGGAGGCGCGGGTGCGGGCGGCGGCGACGGGGACGTCGCGCAGGCGGACACCAGAGCAGCGGCGAGCATCAAGACAAGTCCGTTCAGACACCGCATGGCAGGCTCCTTCGCCGAATTGGGCGGACTCTAGCCGAGCCGTTGCCCGGCGCAAGGGTCAGACGCGCCGGTGCGGATCGGAATGGTCCCACTCGGCAAGCAGCATCCGCAGCGCCGAGATGAAGGCGATGGGCTGGTCCAGCATGACATGATGGCGGGCATGCGGAATCGAGACGAACGGCACCTGATGGCCGAGGAGGCTGCGCATGTAGTCGCGCACATCATCCGGCATCAGCGCGCTTTCCTCGCCCCGGATGATCGCCACCCGGCACTTCGCCGCCTTCAGCAGTTCGCCGCCATCCCGGCCCGGCTCGAACCGTGTCCAGATCGTCGGGTCGAACTTCCACGTCCAGCCACCCTCGGCGCGCTTCAGGCTCCAGCGCGCGATATAGTCCATCGCAAAATGGTTGTCGCACAGCTGCGGCGGCGCAAGGCGGAAGCGCGACAGCGCCGAAGCGAGATCGCCGTAGACCTTGTGCGGGCGCCCCGCGCGCGACGGGCCCTGATGCGGTCGCTCCGGCGGGTTGACCGGACTGTCGACAATCACCATGCCCTCGAACCGGTCGCCATGTTCTGCGCCCGTCACCAGCGTGACAAAGCCGCCAAAGGAATGCGCGACGATCACCGGCTTGCGCGGCCCGTCAAACAGGCCCGCATCTTCAGCGACCGCCACCTGCTCCGCCGAGAAGGTCGCCATGTCATACGTCTCGCGCCAGGCGCTCTCGCCCATGCCGGAGAAGGTCAGCGCCGCCACGTTGTAGTGTTCGGCGAAGTAGGGTGCGATGAAATCCCACCAATGCGCATGGGCGCCATTTCCGTGTACGAACAACAGACCCGGCGCGCCGCGCCTGCCCCAGCGCTGGTAGGAGACTTCAGCGCCGAGCACGTCGATCCGGTGGGTTTCGTAAGGGGTGGCAACCGCCTCCGGAAACCAGTCCGGTGCCGGCGGCAGCGCGCCGTGATAGGCCGCGAGCGGGCCGCCTTCGGAGGGTATCTCGGCCGGCTGGTCCCGGACGATCGGATCACTTTCCCGGCTCATGTGGCGCCCTCCAGTTCTAGCTGCGATCTGACCCTGACCCGGCGCCCCGATCAAGCCCGTCCGCTGCGTCAGTCCGGACTGGCCGGCGCCGAAACCGGCGCAGGGCC
>JBGSOU010000500.1:0-6615 GCA_041739025.1 Hyphomonas sp. | reverse complement strand
CCAGCTGCTTTTGCGCGTCGCTCCAACCGCCGGCGGTCTGGATCCATTCGCCGCCGCCAATCGGGCAGAGACAGCTGGTGACGGTCGAGTCGAGGAAGGCACGGTCGTGGCTGACCAGGATCAGCGTGCCTTCATAGGCGAGCAGCATGTCCTCCAGCAGGTCGAGCGTCTGCATGTCGAGATCGTTGGTCGGTTCGTCCATCACGAGGAGATTTGACGTCTGGGCGAGGCCGAGGGCAAGGGCGAGGCGGTTGCGTTCGCCGCCCGACAGCGCGCCGACCGGCTGGCGCAGCTGTTCGGGGCTGAACAGGAAGTCTTTCGCATAGGCCGCCACATGGCGCTGGTGGCCCTGGACGTTGATCGAGTCGCCACCCATCGGGGCGAGGGCTTCCCAGATCGTATCCGTCGCTTTCAGGTGGTCCCGCGTCTGGTCCTGGTAGGTCACCTGCAGCGTCTTGGAATGCGTCACCGTGCCGGCATCCGGCTGGATTTCGCCCAGCAGGAGCCGCACCAGGGTCGTCTTGCCCGCGCCGTTCGGGCCGATGATGCCGATCCGGTCGCCGCGCAGGATCCGCAGGTCGAGTTCCGTGGCAATCACCAGCGGGCCATCTGCCGTCGCGAAGGTTTTGGACAGGCCTTTGACCTCGATCACCTTCTTGCTCATGGCGCCGCCGGCATCGGCGCTGAACTCGGCGGTCGATTTGCGGTCGTTGAGGGCGGTGCGCATCGCGGCATGCTGGACGCGCATGTCCTTCAGCCGGGCCAGGCGTCCCTGGTTGCGCTTGCGCCGCCCGGTGACGCCGCGCGCCAGCCAGTGTTGTTCGTCCTTCAGCTGCGTTGTCATCCGGCGCATCTGGCGTTCGTCTTCCAGTTCGACCTGCTCGGCCCACTCATCGAACTTCAGATAGCCTTCGGGGCTTTTCAGCACCTTGCCCTGGCGCAGCCAGAGCGTGTTGGTGGAGACCGTTTCAAGAAAGCGCCGGTCGTGGCTGACGACCAGAACGACGCCGTTGAAGGCTTTCAGCCGCGTCTCCAGCGCCTCGATCATCGGGACGTCGAGATGGTTCGTCGGCTCGTCGAGCAGCAGGATGGTCGGCTCCTGCGCAAAGGCCTTGGCGAGGGCCGCCCGCCGCTTCTGCCCGCCTGACAGCGTCTTCGGATCCGCCTTCGGATCAATCTCGAACGCCATGATCTCGGCTTCGGCCATGTAGGCGCCCTCGAGACCGTCGGCGACATAGTCCAGCACGGTGGCGAATCCGGTCACGTCCGGCTCCTGGGCCACCGTGGCGTAGGTGATGCCCGGCTGGCGCCAGACTTCACCGGAGTCGGGTTCGATCACTTCGGAGATGATCTTCATCAGCGTCGATTTGCCGGCGCCGTTGCGTCCGACCAACGCAGCACGCTCGCCCTTGGACAGGGCCAGCGTGACGCCTTCGAACAGCGGGCTGCTGCCGAGGGTGAGGCGGACGTCGGTCAATGAAATCAGGGGGGGCTGGGCCATGGCGGGGAGATAGCGCGGCGCCCGGCGCGGCGCTAGGGGCGCGCGGCGCATGGTAAATTCGTGTCTGTGGCGAACTGGTCACCAAATTGCAGGCTTTCAGGGCAAATCATGCCGCGCGGGGGCCGATCAGCCCATTCCGGGCGGTTATGCCCCGTTCTGCGCCCTGGAGGACCTGTCCATGTCCGGCTTAAACTTGGTTGTCATGCGCAACGCTGTTCCGGTTCGGGACGCGGCGGCAGACCTGCCCCCTGAGCCGCGCGCCGATTTCGAACTGATCCGGCAGCGTCTGGCGGGTGAGTATGTCTCGCCGGCCGATCTCAAGGGACCGCTGGCCCGGCGGCTGGCAGGCAGCAACAAGGCCGCCGCAGCTGCGCTCGCGGCGTTCGAGGCCCGCGCCGGAGCGGAGACCCTGTTCACCACCGGGGAGGACATCGCTTTCCGCCTCTTGCCCCTGCTCAACCTGACGGGCTGGAAAGGCCGCCTTTCCAGCGTCATCCATGCGAGCCACAGCCTGAAATGGCGCCAGGCCGCGCGCCTCATCGGCACGGGCAAGGTGGGCTGCTACTTCACGGTTTCGACCCTGCAGCGCGATGTACTGGTCCAGAAGGCGGGCCTTCCCACAAGCAAGGTCCAGTTTCTCTACGACTCGGTCGACGCGGACTACTTCGATCCCGCGCTGTCGGAGCCGGCCAGCGGCGACGGCTATGTGTTTGCTTGCGGGCTCGAGAACCGGGACTATGACACGCTCTCGGCCGCGGCCGCGAAGGTGCGCTGCCCGATCCGCGTTCAGGCGTCCGGCTATTTCCCGCAAGCTGGTGCCACCGACGCGGACCTGCCGTCCAACCTTGAAATCAACCGTACACGGCTTTCCTTTGCGGACCTGCGCTCGCGCTACGCCGGCGCGCGTTTCGTCGTGGTGCCGCTGAACGCCGTGCCCTATGCGGCGGGCGTCAACGGCCTTCTGGAAGGCATGGCGATGGGCAAGGCGGTGATCGTCACCGAGTCTGCAGGGCTTTCCGACTACACGGGCCTCGACTCGCTGATCAAGGTGCCCGCAGCCGATCCAGCCCGGCTGGCCGAAACCATCGAAGCGCTGTGGCGCGATCCGGTAGCTTGCGAGGACATGGGCCGCGCCAATCGCGCCTGGATCCTGCGGCATGCGCATGTTGAGCAGTATGCAGCCACCATCGCGGACCGGATGAAGGCAGGCTGACCGGAAAGATGCTGAAGTCGCAGATCCTCAGAGGCACTTTCTGGCTGCTGGCCGGACGGTTCGTCAGCAATGCGCTGGGGCTTGCCAGCACGCTGATCGCTGCGCGCCTTCTGGTGCCCGAGGATTTCGGCCTGATGGCCATCGCGATGAGCGTGTTTGCGATTGCCGGATCGGTCGTCGAGCTTCCGGTTGGAGCGGCGCTGGTGCAGATGAAGACCGCCGGCAAGGATGATTTCGACACCGCGTGGACGATCAACCTGCTGCGCGGCGCCATCGTGGCGGCCCTGATGATCGCGGCGGCTTGGCCGGCCACATTGGTGACGGGCGATCCGCGCCTGTTCGGCCTGATCACGGTGCTCGCGGCCTATCCGCTGGTGCTGGGCCTGCGCAATTCCTGGTTCGAGCAATACATCCGCGATATGGATTTCCGCCGTGAGGCGCTTCTGGACGTGCTGACGAAAATCACCTCGATCACGGTCATCGTCTGGATCGGTCTCGCCACCCGCAGCTACTGGGCACTGCCGCTCGGCCTGATCGCATCGGGGCTCGCCAATACCGCCGCGTCCTATCTGCTGCGGCCTCAGTTGCCCGCTTTCGGCCTGAAGTCATTCCGGAAGTTCTTCGGCTTTTCCGTCTGGGTCGGCCTCGGCAATGTGGCCGACAGCGTGCGCGATGCCAGCACCAGTTTCCTTCTCGGCCGGTTCCTCGGCAATGCCCGGCTCGGCGCATTCTCGGTGGGCTCGCAGTTCGGCGAACGGCTCGAAACGCTGCTTTATGCGCCGATGGAGCGGACCCTGTTCGCCGCCTTCAGCTCCATTCAGGACAATGCGGCGCGGGTGCGCGAGGTCTATCTCAAGAGCATTCATGCCGGCTTTGCGATCATCCTGCCGGTCTGCGCCGGCATGGGCCTTCTGGCGCCGGAGATCATCGGCGTCGCGCTCGGTCCGAAATGGCCGGAGGCAGTGCTCGTGCTGACCTTCGCGGCGCCGATCACCGCGCTCTACCTGCTGGCCGGACTCAGCAACTCCCTCGCCAATGCGCTCGGCCATCCGCGCGCGCTGTTCCGGTTCAAGGCGCTCTCGGCGGCGGTCCATGTTCCTGTCCTCGCCGCCGGCGTCATCAGCTTTGGCATGACGGGCGCGCTCTGGGCCTGTGCCTTCACGGCGCTGGGCTGGTACCTCTGCAGCATCCATGTCGTGGCGAAAGTCACCGGCCTGACGCATCTGGCGCAGATCGCCGCGGTCGGCCGCACGACCGTTTCAGCGCTGGTGATGAGCGGGGGAGTGGTCCTGGCCCGCGCCACGCTCTTTGCGGGCAGCGGCGATGGTCTTGCGGATCTTCTCCTGCGGGCCGGAGTCCTGGCTTTGCTTGGCGCGCTGACCTACGTCACGGCGCATTTCGCGCTGTGGCAAGTATCCGGGCGGCGTGAGGGTATCGAGACGAACGTGCTTTCGATCCTGCATCGCCGGTTTGCGATCCCTTAGCCGGGCCTCTGCGGCGCTCGGACTCGGTCAGCAGGCGGTATATTTCTTCGGCAAAGGCCTTCAACATGTTCTGGTAGTCTGCAGCCAGATGTTCGGTATCGCCATAGTCGCCGAGGCCCAGCGTCTTGTTTGCATCGAAGACGAACGGTTCGCCGTCCACCATCACATAATCAATTTTGCCATAGTCCAGCTTCAGGCGCCGCCGGAGGCTGGCAAGGCGCGGGTGGGGCGTGAAGGGCAGACAGGAAATGTGCTCGTCTTCGGTGATGATTTCGCTCAGCGAGTGTTCGATATTCTCGTAGTGGAGCGATTTGAGGAAAATGTATTCTCGCAGCACATTCTTCTCGCCGTTCTTCTCCAGAATGAGTTTCTGGACGATGTTGTCGGGCGTGAAATAGTCCGCAGGCACATCGCTGAGCGCCGGGAAGATCCGGTAATCGGATTTCTGTGCGATCAGGCGCGGCGGCGTGCGGGTGGCGAGGCGGGTGATCCGGGTCGCCAGCCGAGCCAGCAAGGAGCGGTTCACGAGCTCGGGCGCGCCGCCATAGTTCAGGTCAGACTTCACGATCACCGGCGCGGCATAGTCAACGCCAGGTTCGAGCAATCCGTCGACGAAGGCGCGTTTGCGGATGTCGCAGGCGTCAAGGTTGATCTGCACCGGAAAGCGGCGCGCAAAGCGCACCAACTTCGCTGGAACGACCGAGCGATCAACGTGGACGAACACGGCGTCTGCCGGTTCGAAATAGCCGGTGCCGTAGAGATTGACGATCTCGACATCCCAGGCGCGAAGATGCTCTGCGATCTTCCCCACCAGGTGCTGGCCGGTGCGCGGGGCGCCTTCGTCATGAAGGATCGCGAGTTTTTTCCGGCGCGCCTGCATGGTCAAGCGTTGGTCCCGAGTGAGGCCGGGGTGCGGGGAGTGCGGTCCGGCATTCGCAGGCCAGACTACGCGGAAATGGTAAATGGAGGGTCGGCAAGGCCGGTGAAATTTGACCGGAGATCAGGCCCGCAGTGCGGCAGATTCGTCCGGGTCCAGCAAGCGCCAGTTGCCTTCCGCCAGGTCTAGAAGCTCGATGGGGCCAAACCGGCTGCGGTGAAGCGCTTCGACATGATTGCCGGCGGCGGCAAACATCCGGCGCACCTGATGGTATCGCCCCTCGGTCAGGGTCAGGCTTGCTGTATGCGTGCCGTTCACCTCCAGCCGTGCAGGCAGGCAGGGCTTTTCCTCGCCGCGCAAAACCAGCGTGCCGGACGCAAACAGCGCCGCCTCATGCCCCTCCAGAGGCCGGGCGAGGCGTGCTTCATAGGTTTTCGGCAGGTTTGATTTCGGCGAGATCAGCTTGTGCAGGAGCGTGCCATCATCCGTGAACAGAAGAAGCCCGGTCGTGTCCGCATCGAGCCGGCCGACGGAGGACAGCTTGGGATCGCGCTTCTGGAAACGCGGCGGGAGCAGTTCGTAGACGAGGCGGCCCTGATCGGCATGCGAGCAGGTGAAGCCTGCCGGTTTGTTCAGCATCACCACCAGGCCGTGCGGGGGATCAATCGGCTCGCCGTCAAAGCGCAGACTCTCGCCTTCGCCGGTCACGCGCCCGTCGCGGATGGCGATCGCCACCTCCTTGCGCGAGCCATAGCCGAGCCCGGCGAGATGTTTGGCTAGCTTCCGCGTATCCTTCATTTCTGCCGTTTGGGCCGCGCCGCTCGGATGATCTTGTAGCCCGCCTCATCCTCGAGCATCTCGTGCTCCTTGAAGCAGGCGGCGAGTTCGGCCTCGTAGGGCAGGTGGCGGTTGGCGACGAGCCACAAGGTTCCGCCGGGTTTCAGCGTCTGCGCCGCAGCGCGGATGAAGCCGCGCCCCAACGCGGAATTGTCTGCACGCCCCATATGGAAGGGCGGGTTCATCACGACGAAGTCATAGGCGGACTTCGGCAGCTCGGTCAGCACGTCTGTCCAGTGCGCGGTGTAGCGCCCTTCGAACTCTGCCAGCGTTTCATGGAGACAGGCAATCGCGCGGTACTCGGCCTCGTAGAGGTCCATGCGCTCGACCTTCGGGCAGTTGGCCAGGATCTCGCGGCTGAGGAAGCCGTAGCCGCCGCCGAGGTCCGCGCCGATGCCCTTTGTCTGCTCCGGGACGCTGTCGGCCAGAAGTTCGCTGCCCGGGTCCACCCGGTCCCAGCTGAACAGGCCTGGCCGGCTGAACAGGCCCGGTTCGATTTCACGGATCGCGTCCTCTTCGATCCATTCTGCGGCCAGGGCCGTGTTGACCTTTGCCGCCTCCTTGCGCGCCCAGAACGCGCGGCATTTGTGTTTCGACAGGCTGCCGGCCTCGCCGGCGATCTCGGCCAGCAGCTTTTCGCCGGTCTTGCCGCCCAGCGTGTTGGGCAGGCTGGCGAGCACATGGGTGCCTTCGGGGGCCGCCA
>JBGSOU010000469.1:0-4152 GCA_041739025.1 Hyphomonas sp. | reverse complement strand
GCGAGCCGATGGCAGCGTCGGCCTGCGCCTCCGGCAGCGAGACGCCCCGCCGCACGCCGTAGAGCGCCGCAGAATAGTCCGCCGCGAATTCCGGGTGGCACTGGAAGGAGATGGCCGGAATGTCATCGTATTCCAGCGCCGCGAAAGGCGTGAACGCAGACTGGGCGAGGACGCGGGCCGAGGGCGGCCTCAGGATGACCTGGTCCTGATGGCTGGCGGCGATGCTGAGTGTCGGCGGACACGGCGCGCCGCTCCAGACGGGGCAGTTGACGACGTCATAGGTATGGCGGCCGACGCACCAGCCCTTTTCCGACTTGGCCACCTTGCCGCCGAGAGCCTCGGCCATCAGCTGGTGGCCGAAGCAGATGCCGATCTGCGGCCGCCGGGACGCGGCGGCGGCGCGCACGAAGTCCATCAGCGGCGCGATCCAGG
This sequence comes from Hyphomonas sp., assembly GCA_041739025.1. GTDB lineage: Bacteria > Pseudomonadota > Alphaproteobacteria > Caulobacterales > Hyphomonadaceae > Hyphomonas. The sequence goes on along the minus strand of JBGSOU010000469.1, from coordinate 3,720 downwards.
GATGATCCTCGTAAACGCCGGCGGGGGAACCGGTATAGAGCAAGGCGTCCAGCGTGGCCGGATCGGGCAGGGCCTCGCCCTTGACCACCGAGACGGTCTCGAAGGTGAGGGCGGGGTCAGCGGCGGCGAACATCTGCCGGAACATTTCCGGATAGTCCGGGAACTGATCCCGCAGGGCCGGTGGCACGAGCCCGGTTTCGACAATCGTCAGCTTCATGGGCCCCTACTCCGCCGCAACATCGGCGGGTTCGGGCTTGACCAGGAAGCCCCCGGACTGGCGCGCCCAGAGTTCAGCATAAAGCCCCCCCGCTTCGACGAGTTCGGCATGCGTGCCCTGTTCGACGACACGGCCTTCATCGAGGATGATCAGCCGGTCCATGGCAGCGATGGTGGAGAGGCGGTGCGCGATGGCGATCACGGTCTTGCCCTCCATCAGCTGGAAGAGATGGTCCTGGATTGCCGCCTCGACTTCGGAATCGAGGGCGGAGGTGGCCTCATCGAGGATCAGGATCGGCGCATCCTTCAGGAAGATGCGGGCAATTGCGACGCGCTGGCGCTGGCCGCCCGACAGCTTGACGCCGCGCTCGCCGGAATGGGCGTCGAAGCCGCGCCGTCCCCTGGCGTCTTCCAGCGTCTCGATGAACTCCAGTGCAGCGGCCTTGCGGGCGGCGTTGCGGATGTCGTCATCCGTGGCGCCGGGGCGGCCATAGGCGATGTTTTCGCGGATCGAACGGTGCAGAAGCGAGGTGTCCTGCGTGACCACACCGATCTGTGCCCGGAGGGATTCCTGCGTGACCAGAGAGATATCGTGCCCGTCAATCAGGATTCGGCCGCCCTCGGTGTCATAGAAGCGCAAGAGCAGGTTGGTCAGCGTGGTCTTGCCGGCGCCGGAGCGCCCGACGAGGCCGATCTTCTCGCCCGGCCGGATGGCGAGCGTGAGGTTCTCGATCAAGCCGCCGCCCTTGCCATAGTGGAAGGTCACGCCGTCGAACAGGATGTCGCCGGAAACCGGCGGCAGGACTGCGGCGCCGGGCGCGTCTGCCGCAGCGACCGGCTTTTCCAGCATCGACATGCCATCATACACAACACCGATGTTCTCGAAAAGACCCGCGACTTCCCACATGATCCATTGCGACATGGCCTTCATGCGCAGCGCGAGGCCGACCGCAACGGCCACGGCGCCCGCACCGACGATGTTGCCGGTCCAGAGCAGGATGCCCGAGGCAGCGATGAGGAAGACGAGCAGCGAGTTGTTGAGATAGACGATGACGTTGAAGCCGGTGACAAGGCGCATCTGGCCGTGCACGGTATCGAGGAAGCCGGACATCGAATCCCGGGCATAGGTTTCCTCGCGGCCCGAATGGGCGAACAGCTTCACGGTCTGGATGTTCGTGTACGAATCAACGATCCGGCCGGTCATCACCGAGCGGGCATCGGCCTGTTTCTCGGCGATCTTTCCGAGGCGGGGCACAAAAAACCAGAGCAGGCCCGCATAGACCGCAAGCCAGAGGATCAGCGGCGCCGCGAGGCGCCAGTCGGCCGAGCCGATCAATGCGAGCGCCGAAAAGAAATAGACGAGCACGAAGACGAAGACGTCGAGGATCTTCATCACGACTTCGCGCACGGAGAGCGCCGTCTGCATCACCTTGGTGGCGACACGGCCGGCGAACTCGTTGCCGAAGAAGCCCATCGACTGGCCGAGCATTTGCCGGTGCATGCGCCAGCGCGCGCTCATCGGCACGTTGCCCATCAGGCCCTGATAGACGATCAGCGCCTGCGCCAGCGTGGCGAGCGGCAGGCCGATCAGCAGGATCCCGGCCATCAGCGCAAGGCGGCCACCCTCCCGCTCGAAGAAGCCTTCCCGCTCGGCGGTCGACAACCAGTCCACAATGCCGCCGAGAAAGCCGAACAGCGCCACTTCGCCGACCGCAATCAGCGCCGTGAAGCAGGACATGGCGATCAGCCAGGGCGCAGCGTCCCTGATGTAATGCCACACAAAGGCGCGAAAGCCCCTCGGCGGCACGCCGGCGCGGGCCTCCGGAAACGGATCGATTCGGGTTTCAAAGAAGCGGAGCATGGCAACGCCCATTTGGCGTGGGGGAACGGAAAGGGCAAGGCGGCGCTCCCGAGCGCCGTGCTGACCGCGCGAGTTTCAGGGCTGCGCCGCGATCCACGCCTTGACCTGTGCGTCCAGCACGTCGAGCGGAACAGCGCCCTGCCCCAGCACGACATCGTGGAACTCTCGGATATCGAACCGGTCGCCGAGGGCGGCTTCGGCTTCGGCGCGCAGGGCGCGGATCTTGAGCTCTCCGATCTTGTAGGCGGTCGCCTGCCCCGGCCAGCCGATATAGCGGGTGACCTCGGTCTGGATGTTGAGGGGCGCCAGCGCCGAGTTTTCAAAGAAGCAGGCCTCGGCCTCTTCCCGCGTCCAGCCATACCAGTGCAGGCCGGTATCTGCCACGAGCCGGCAGGCGCGCCACATCTCGTAGGACAGGGCGCCGAAGCGCTCATACGGCGTCTCGTAGATGCCGGCCTCACCCGCGATCCGCTCAGCATATAGGCCCCAGCCTTCGCCGAAGGCGGTGGCGTAATAGTCCTGCCGGAACCGGGGCTGGCCGTCCATTTCCTGACCGAGGGAGATCTGCAGGTGGTGGCCCGGCACGGATTCATGCGCCGAGAGGGCGGGGAGTTCGTAAAGTGGACGCTGCTCAAGGGCATAGGTGTTGACGAGATAGCTGCCCTTGCGGCTCTCGCCGGGATCGCCCTGCACATAACGGCCGGCCGTATAGCCAGGCGCAATCGACAGCGGAACGGGATCGACCGTGTAGCCGAGCCTGGGCAGGTGGCCGAAATACAGCGGCAAAACCGCGTCGATGCGGGTGGTGATCTCCTTCGCCTTGTCCATCAGCTCGGTATCGCTCTGCGCGTAGAACTGCAGATCCGTGCGCAGGAAGTCCTGGAATTCAGCGAAGCTGCCCTGGAAGCCGGTTTCCGCGATGACCGTGTCCATCTCCTTGCGGATGCGCGCCACTTCGGTGAGGCCGATGGCGTGGATGTCCTCCGGCGTGTAGCCGGCCCCCGCGGTGTGCAGGTCGATCTGCGCGGCATAGGCCTCGCGGCCACCGGGCAGGTTCGCAATCCCGGCTTGCTTGCGGGCCGCCGGCGCATAGGCGAGATCAATGAAGCGGGCCGTGTCGCGGTAGGCTTGGACTGCATTGGCGACGGCCTTGAGACCATCGGCTTTCAGCCGCGCTGAAGTCTCCGGCGGGATCGAATCCGGCAGCGACAGGAACGGTCTGTACAGTTCGCTCGCCGCCGGATCCTCGACAATCTGGGCTTCGATCTGCTCGCGGGTGGTCGCCAGCGGGTCCTTGTAGGCGGTCCAGCCGGTGGTGATGCCGCGCGCCATGTTGATGCGGTTTTCGGCGAAGTAGCGGGGTACATCGTTCAGTCTCTGGATCCAGGCATCGGCGTCCGCTTCGGACTCGATGCGCAGGCGCATGGCCGCGAAGACCGGCGCCGCCTGAAAGCCCCAGTCACCGGTGAAAGGAATTCGCGCCGTGTCGAAAGTTTCGTTGCTGATTTCCTCGGCCAGCAACCGCTTGAGGATCGCCGCATCGACAGTGCGGGTGGTCTCGGCTGCCTCGATTTCGTCCAGCAGTGCCCGCGCCTTGGCCGCGCGTGCGGCAACATCCGGCCGCCGGACATGGCCCCAGCTGG
>JBGSOU010000450.1:0-3313 GCA_041739025.1 Hyphomonas sp. | reverse complement strand
CGCGGACCAGCTCAGCTATCTCTCGGCCCACCCGCTTCGCCTGCGCGCCATCGCCCGGCACGGCAATCATCCGGGCCCGCAGCTCGCATCGACGCGCCTGCGGGCCGGCGACCATCTGCTGCTCGAAGGGGAGGCGGGCGCCATTGATGCGCTTGCCGCGTCTTCGTCCCTGATCATCACCCGGACATTGCCGGAACAATCCTTCCGGCGCGACCGGGCCGGGTTTGCGATTGCCATCATCGCACTGGTGATCACGGCAGCGGCGACCGGTTTTGTCTCGCTGCCCGTATCAACGATCGTCGGCCTGGGGGCGATGTTGCTGCTGGGCTGCCTCACCATCGAAAACGCCTGGCGGGCGCTGGATTCCAGCGTGCTCGGCCTGGTGGTTGCGATGCTGATCGTCGGCTCAGCCATGCAGGCGTCCGGCGCAGTTGACCTGATCGTGCAGGCCGCCGTTCCGGTCTTCCTCCTCCTGCAACCCTTCTGGGCGCTGGTGGCGATCTACTTCCTGACCTCGCTGTTGACCGAGATCGTCACCAATGCCGCCGTGGCTGTCATCCTTACGCCCATCGTCATCACGCTGGCCGCCGTGATCGGTGTGGAGCCGCGCGCCCTCGTGGTTGCCGTGATGTTCGGGGCGAGCGCCAGCTTCGCCTCGCCCATCGGCTACCAGACCAACACGCTCGTTTATGCGGCCGGGAACTACCGCTTTTCGGATTTCCTCCGGATCGGCGTGCCGATGAACCTCATTGTCGGATTCGTCAGCTGCCTCGCCATCGCGCATTTCTACAAGCTGTAGGCTGACGGACTTGTGCAACGAAATCCGGCCCCCTGAAAAATAAAATCCATCGCCCGATCAAGGCGATGTAAAATACCTTGCGGGGTCTTGCACCACCCCTCCGCCGGCGGAGGTATACTGCCCTCCATGTGGTCGCTCACCCGCCTTCGCCAGCAACCGCACTTCGCCCCCCTGTTCGGGCGGGTGCATCCGCTGTGCTGGCTGATCCTCTGGTGGCAGCTCAATGGCCTCATCCGCTGGTTCGAGACCCATCGCCCTGACGATGTGCTCTATTCGGTCAGCCCCTGGGGCCTCGTCACGATCCGCTACGTTGCCCCGCGAACCGACCCGCGCCTCTTCACGCCGCGCCCCCGGACCTTCCGTGTCCTGACGGATCCGGGCTGGGGCAGTGATTTGTCCATTGGGGTCGAGTGCGGCCTTGCCCCGGTGCACGCCCTCATCCTCCCCCGCGTGCGGGGGAGGTGGCCCGAAGGGCCGGAGGGGGCGTTCGCCCCGATCCCCAACACCTCCTGGCCGCAACGCCCACCCTCCGCAGGTCCCTGCGCAGGCAGGGACCCAGCGCACACGGAAACGGAACCCCGGCCTTCGCCGGGGCCTGCGAAAGAGTACCTCCCATCCCCAAAACGCCCTGCCGGCCAGCCCTGAAAGGCTGCGTCCGGGCGCACCCGCTGGCCTCGCACTGAAAGTGCTTGCCTTTTGATCGGCCTTTTAGTCAGTTCTGCCTCGAAACAATGGGAGGCGGCGAATGACAGAAGCGGCAACTGCGGGAACGCAGAAAGGATTTCTCGGATTTGTGGAGCGAGCCGGCAACAAACTGCCGGATCCCGTCTTCCTGTTTTTCTATCTTATCCTGATCCTGGTCGGCATTTCGGTCGTCTGCGCCCTCGCCGGTGTGTCCGCCGTTCACCCGACCCAGGTTGATGCCGATGGCGCCCCTGTGGTCATTCTGGCGACAAGCCTTCTGTCCCCGGACAACCTTCAGCGGCTCTGGGTGCAGATGCCCGCCACCTTTACCCACTTTCATCCGCTCGGCTATGTCCTGGTCGTGATGCTGGGCGCCGGGGTGGCGGAACGCTCCGGCCTGTTTGCCAGCGGCATGCGCGCTGCGGTCAGCGGCGCGCCGAAAGCCTTGCTGACGCCGGTCATCGCCCTGATTGCGATGCTCTCGAACCATGCGTCGGACGCCGGATACGTCGTTCTCATTCCGCTCGCCGGAATCCTCTATGCGGCGGCCGGCCGCCATCCCATCGCCGGCATTGCCGCCGCCTTCGCCGGGGTCTCGGGCGGCTTTTCGGCGAACATCACCCCCGGCCAGCTGGACGCGCTCCTGTTCGGCATCACCCAGCAGGCGGTCGACAATTCCGGCCTGGTCGACGGGCTGCACGTCAACATCGCGGGCAACTGGTTCTTCATCACGGCGTTGCTGGTGATCTACCTGCCGATCATCTGGTTCGTCACCGACCGGATCATCGAGCCGCGTCTCGGCAAATGGGTGCCATCTGAGGAACAGGCCAGGGATTTCGGCGACGAGGCCAAGCCGCTCGGGGCGGACCAGCGCAAGGGCCTGGGCCGGGCAGGGCTCGCCGCGCTCGCGGTTATCGGCCTCTGGGTTTTCATGACCTTCGGTCCCGGCACGCCGCTGATCGCCGAAGAGGCCTGCCTTCCGGAGGCGATGGCAGCGGGCGACTGTTCGATCCACGCATCACTTGCGCCACTCTACAATTCACTGGTCGCGGCCTTCTTCCTGCTCTTCCTGTTTGCCGGCTGGGCTTATGGCGCAGCAGCAGGCACGATCAACAATCACCGCGACCTTGTGGGCATGATGACCGATGCGATGAAGGACATGGGCTATTACCTCGTCCTCGCGTTCGCGGCAGCTCATTTCGTGGCGATGTTCGGTTGGTCGAACCTTGGCTTCATCGGCGCCGTACACGGAGCAAGTGCCATCGAGTCGAGCGGACTGCCGCTACCGGTCGTGCTCGGCCTCTTGGTCTTGTTCACCGGGTTCCTGAACCTCTTCATCGGTTCGGCCAGTGCCAAATGGGCGCTGCTCGCGCCGGTGCTCGTGCCGATGCTGATGCTCCTCGGTGTCAGCCCGGAAGGCGCCACCGCCGCCTACCGCGTCGGCGACGGGGCGACCAACATAATCACGCCGCTCATGGTCTACTTCCCGCTGATCCTGATCTTCGCCCAGCGCTGGCAGAAGGATTTCGGACTCGGAAGCCTGACGGCACTGATGCTGCCTTACTCAGTCTGGATGATCATTTCCGGAATCGCGCTGACGATGGGCTGGTTCTTCCTCGGCCTGGACCTCGGCCCCGGCGCGCCGGTGGCCTACACCCTTCCTGAGATTTCGACCCCCTGACTGGTCTGTCCCGGGGAGATTTTCAGTCCCCCGGGGCAGGCGTAAGGGACTGGCCCTGATCAGTCCCAGGAAAGGGGTTTTACAATGAAACGAAATCCGGTTCGGGCATCTTCGGATGCCTGGAACTTCGCTGCGCGCGCCGCCACGCT
>JBGSOU010000405.1:0-2474 GCA_041739025.1 Hyphomonas sp. | reverse complement strand
CACCGCGCGGCGCTTGAGCCAGGCTGCGTGCCGCAGCTCGGTGTAGGCGCGGGGGTCGAGACCGGTGGTCAGGCGGTTGTGGACGTGCCGCCAATGGTCGGGACAGACATCCTCCGGCGCGAGCCCGAGCGCCTCGACCTGATCGATGGCCAATAGCGCCGCTTCGACCTTCGGCCAGCCGGACAGGCGCAGCAGCATCTCGCCGCCGGGCGAGACATGCGGGACGGTGGAGCAGCGCTCGCCGGGCTGCAAGGCGCGCAGGATATCGATCCGGCTTTCGGCGGTGCCGTAGTCATTCGATGACCAGCGCACGAAGGCGAAGACCGCACCCGGATCGAAACCGACAGTGCTTTCGGAGCGGCTCCGAATGGTCTCCTGGACGATCCGCCCGAAGCGGATCCAGCGTTCGATCCGGCCCTCGATCCACAGGAGGTCGACAGTCGTGCGGCCGGTCATGACCGGCTCTTCTGCGCATAGGCCGGCGAGATCGCCGCGTGGCGCTTGGCGGGCAGCACGGTGTCGCCGGTGTCGTCCGAGGTCGAGCTTTTCTCGCCCCGGCCGACCCAGGCCTGCAGGTCGTCGATCGCGTAGACGACGCGTCCGCCGATCTTCGAATAACGGGGACCCGTGCCGTAGGTGCGGTGCTTTTCCAGCGTGCGGCCGGACAGGCCGAGAAAGCGGGCGGCTTCGGGGGTTCTCAGATAGCGCGGCGGCAGGCCGGGAGTGGGATCGGGCATGGGTAGCGCCTCCGGTGTTTGCGCCGCGCCGCGGAAGGCGGCCGGCTGTCGGAGGCCAGACAAGCGGATGAGGGAGGCCGGGAGGGATGACGAATTGCGCGTGGCGAAATCGTCACCCCCACGCGGTGGGGCTCAGATGCGCGAGGCGCGATCGATATTGTTGCTTGTAAGCGTCGCCGGGAAGCGCACGGACGCGTCCGCCGGGCGCGGCGCGAAGCCTCCGGGATCGAGCTCCCGGGCGCCGGTCCTGTGCGCGGTTTCCATCAGATCGAACACGGTCTCGACGCCGCGTTCGAGGGCGGCGGGCGTGTAGGCGCCGTGCAACAGGGCATGCAGGAACGCCGCCGAGAACACATCGCCCGTGCCGGTCGGGCGCAGGGCGAGCTTCGGCGTGCGCACTCGCCAGCGTCCCTTGCGGTCGCCCGCGGCCGTCGTGACGTAGCCGTCGCCGGAATCGATCCCGGTGATCGCGGAGATGCGAGCGCGGCGCGTCAGGAGGCGCTCGAGAAGCGCGTCCGGCTTGCCGTCGGCCAGGCCGGTCAGGCGTCGCGCCTCGAACAGGTTCGGCGTCAGGATGTCCGCGCGTGGCACAAGCTCTGTTGCGATTACGGCGGCGACCTCTTCCTCGACATAGAGGCCGGTGTCGATGTCGCCCATCACCGGATCGCACAGGACGAGTACGTTTGGATGGTCTGTCCTGACGCGGTCGATGAAGCTTGCAACGGCCGCAGCGGCCCCGGGGCTCGCGATATAGCCCGTGAGGATGGCTCCGATCATGGTGGGCGCGATGCGGTCGAGCAGCCGGTCCAGAAGCGCCTCGACGAGAACGGGATCGAGCGGTCCGCCGGCGACGGTGGGATAATGCGGCGTGTTCGACAGGAGCGTGGTTGGGACGGCGTGGACGGTCGCGCCGAGACGCTGCAGGAGCGGCACGGCGGCATTGTTGCCGGCGCAGCCGAAGACGAGCTGCGACTGGATCGAAACGATCGCGGCCCCGCTCATGACGCGCCGCCCGGCCAGTAATGACTGTCGGGCAGCGGGCGCGCCCCGAAGATCGCCTGGCCGACCCGCACGACGGTCGCGCCTTCCTCGATGGCGATCTCGTAGTCGCCGGACATGCCCATGGAGAGGTCATCGAGCGCGACGCCGTCGGGCGTTTCCTGGCGCAGCCGGTCGCGCAACTCCCGCATCAGCCGGAAGCAGGCGCGAACGCGGGCCGCATCGGCGGAGAACAGGGCGAGCGTCATCAGCCCGCGAACCTTGAGCGCGGAGAATGCCGGGAGTTCGCGCAGGAAGGCGGCCGCGTCCTCAGGCGCGAGGCCGTATTTGGAGGCCTCGCCCGAGCTGTTGATCTGCACAAAGACTCCGAGGGAACGTCCCTCGGTCTGCAGACGGCGGTCGAGCGCTTCGGCCACCTTCAGACTGTCCAGCGCCTGGAACTCGGCGGCGAAGCGGGCGACGTATTTCGCCTTGTTGGTCTGCAGATGCCCGATCACCGACCATGCGATGGGAAGATCGGCCATCGCCTCGGCTTTTTCACGCGCCTCCTGCACCTTGTTCTCTCCGAACTCCGAGAGCCCCGCCGCATGCGCCATGCGGATGCGGGCCTCCTCCACCGTCTTGGAGACCGGCAGCAGACGCCCTCGCCCCACTCCTTGTTCTTGTAGTAGAGGTCGATGGCCTTGGTCACCACCACCACCCAGGGGCCCACACGCTCGAAGTACATCTCGAAGCTGG
>JBGSOU010000389.1:0-4563 GCA_041739025.1 Hyphomonas sp. | reverse complement strand
GCAACCGCCTGCCCGGCCCAGGCCGCCTGCATGTCGGAATCGCGCGGCAGCATCACCCCGCAGGCCTCGAAAGCCTGCTGGACAAGGCCCGAACAATCGAGCCCGAGGCTTTCGCGCCCGCCCCAGAGATACGGCGTTTCGAGATAGCGTTCGGCGACCGCGACGGGATCCGTTTCGAACGCCTCCAGCGCGGCGAGGTGGCGCTGGTGAACCCAGCCGGCCCGTGCACATTCCGTCCACAAACCGTCCATCCGCCCGGTCGCCGCCACCCGCGCCCCGAGGCAGAGCATGAAGCGCGGCGCGGATTTGAGATCGGGCTCGGCGAAGCAATAGGTGCGCAGCGCGCTGACCTTGTGCGTGGGCGCCAGCACGGGCGCCGACAGCGCGTCCATGTTCACCCAGCCCACGTACCGGTCCCGGCGCAGCTGGCAGAGGCCGAATTCGCCCTCTTCCCGGAACACGTCAACGATCTCGCCGTGCAAGGCCTGTGTGCCGAGCCGGCCATCCGGCGCCGGGGTTTCGCGGATCGCGGCCACACCGGCGGTGACCTGATACGCGGCGGCCTCGCCCTCGGGACGGGTCAGGCGCAGGTCGTTGAAGTCCAGCATGGCCGCAGCCTCCGAGGCGTTCGCCTCAGGCTGCGTTTGAACGCTTCGCCGCAGGCTTTCCGCCCGCTTCTTCGCCGGAAGCCGCGGCGAGAACAAGGCGGGCGAACGCGCGCAGATACGTCATGCCTTCCGGGGTCCGCTCGATGAAGATCGACCGCAGGTCCGAATCGTCCGGCAGGCGGCGGATGAAGTTGAGCCGTTCCAGCGCATCGAGAGCCCGCGTGATCGCCGGCTTGGCGACCCCCAGATGCTCCGCCAGGCCCCGAACGGTATGCGGGCCGGGCATCAGCGCCACCGACATCAGCACCGCCTGCTGGCGCGCCGTGAGGTCCGGCGCGTCCGAGCGCACCGAGGCGGTGACCGCCTTGCGCCAGAGTTCGAGCCCGCCGCGTTCGGATAATTGCATCTGCCTAAGTCTCCACACCGCGCCGCGGCTTGCGCCGGAAGGTCGCGTCAGAGGCGAATCTCAAGTGATTTGCGGGAGCCGTCCAGACCCGCGAAGCCGCCCGCCCCTTCACATTCCGGGCAAAACACCTGAAATAAGGGAATGGCCATTTCCCACCCCCACGATCACGGTCCTGCCAACACGCCGTGCAGCCCGCAGGACACTGACGCGTTCCTGCGAGAGGCCGAGGCCATGGTCGTACGCCAGGGCCAGCGGATGACCCGGATCCGCCGCAAGGTGCTCCGGCTGCTGCTCGACAGCGAAGGCCCCGCAAAAGCCTATGACCTGCTCGCCAATCTCGACGGCGAAGGCGCCGCCAAACCACCCACCATTTACCGTGCCCTCGATTTCCTTCAGGAGACGGGCCTCGTCCACAAGATCGAAAGCCTCAATGCCTATGTCGCCTGCGGCCATACAAGCCACAGCCACTCGGCCGTTTTCCTCATCTGCGACACCTGCAAGGGAGCCGAAGAATTGCACGCCACCGCCACCAGCGAAGCCCTCAGGGCCGAGACCCGCGCCGCCGGCTTCCACATGACGCGCGCCGTCGTTGAAGTGCGCGGCACCTGCCGGAATTGCACCGCATGATCCCCCTCTGGCAAGGCAGCTGCAACCAGTGGGACTGCGACGAGATGGGGCACATGAACGTGCGCGTCTATGTCGAGAAGCAACTGGAAGGTCTAGTGGCGTTCTGCCATGCGGCCGGCATGCCGAATGCATTCCGCCCGAACTCGCCTTCCACGGTTGCGCCGGTGGATCAGCACATCCGGTTCATCCGCGAAGTGCTTCCCGGACGCCCCCTGCTGATGAGGGGCTGCGTGCTGGAGATCGGCGAAAGCGACGCGGTGATCTATCAGGAATTGCGCCATGCCGACGGCAGCCTGTCGGCGGCCTTCCGTACACGGATTGCCCACCTCGACACCGCCGAAGGCAAGGCCTTCCCCTGGACCCGCCGGGTGCTGGCGAAGCTCGCCTCCCTGAAAGGCACGACGCCCGACGAGGCCAAGCCGCGCTCGTTTGATCCCGATGCCCCCGGCCTGCCGGTGGACGAGATTACCCTTGCCCGGGTCGAGGCGGTTGGCGCGCCGCGCATCGGGCTTGGCGCCGTGCCGTCCGCGCATTGCGGGGCGCACGGATGGATGACGCCCTCCTGGATCATCGGGCGCGTGTCGGATTCGGTTCCGAATCTCCTGTTCGACTGGCGCACCCGTGTCGGCGAAAACTCCGGCGGGCGCCGCATGGGCGCCGCCGTGCTAGAATACCGCCTGCGCTATCACCGCCTGCCGCGCGAGGGCGACCCGTTCGTGGTCCACACCTCGCTCGGCAAGGTCGCCGGCAAGACGCACAACCTGATCCACTGGGTGATGGACCCCCAGACGGGCGGGCCCTGGGCCACCTGCGAGGTGATCGCGATCTCGCTCGACCTCGATGCCCGCAAGGCGGTCGAAGCGCCGCCGGAGATGATCGCGGAGCTTGAGAAGATCGCGCCGCGCGGGTTGTCGATTTAGAGCGCCCCACCCTAGCCCTCCCCACGCTTCGCGCGAGGAGGGGACCCGTCGTACTGTGGGGCAATGGTTGCTTTCCAAATCGGGTGAGCTGTCCCCTCCCCGCTTGCGGGGAGGGATAGGGTGGGGCCTTGAGCCAACAGCCCCGCTACAGATACCCCGCCAGAATCTCCGATAGCGCCGGAATGTCCTTCGGGTTGAGGCCTGCGATATTGATGCGGCCGGAGGACGGCATGTAGACGCCGTGCCTGTCGCGCAGTTCCATGGTCTGGGCGGCAGACACGGGCAGCTGCGAGAACATGCCGTTCTGGGCTTTCAGGGCGGCCAGCGCGTTTGACCCCGTGGCGGCGACCAGCGCGTCGGACAGGGACGTGCGCAGGCCCTTCATCCGTGTACGCATGGCGTTGAGTTCGGCTTCCCACTCGGCGCGCAGCTAGGCGTCGCCGAGGATTGTGGCCACGATCCCCGCCCCGTGCGCCGGCGGCATGGACCACGTGGCGCGGCCATTGTCGGCGACATGGGTGGTGGCCGCCGCGATACCGGCTTCGGTTTCGCCGAGCACGAGGAAGCAGCCGGTGCGTTCCCGGTAAAGGCCGAAATTCTTGGAACAGGAATAGGCGATCATCGCCTCGCCGGCTTCGTCCATGAAGGCGCGCACGCCGTCCATGTCGCGCTCAAGGCTCTGGGCGAAGCCGTGATAGGCGACATCCAGGAGCACGAGCAGCTCCTTCTCCCTCGCCAGCTTGCCGAGCTCCTTCCAGTCATCAATCGAGGGGTCGATCCCGGTCGGGTTGTGGCAGGGGCCCTGGATGATCACGCCGTCGCCGGGCACGGCTTCGGAGAGGTCCGCCATCATGCCGAGACGGTAGAATTCGCCATCGCGCGCATAGGCGTAATCCTTGACCTCGAGGCCGAGCGATTTGACGACGTTCGGATGGTTCGGCCAGGTCGGCTTCGACACCCAGACCCGTTTCGTGCCGGTGCGCTTCATCAGGCTGATGCCCTGGAAGAGCGCGCCGCAGCCCCCGGGCGCGGTGAAGGAAATCGTCCGGCCTTCGGCGCGCGCCGGGTGGTCCGCGCCGAAGACGAAATCCTCGACATGGGCGCAGAAATCCGTATTGCCGCGCGGGCCTTCATAGACTTTCGTGGTCTGCGCGCCGATCAGGCGGGCCTCGGCTTTCTTCACGGCCGAGAGGATCGGCGTCTCCCCGGCCAGATCCTTGTACACGCCGACGCCGAGATCGAACTTGTCCGGGCGCGGATCGGCGCGGAACGCCGTCATCAGGCCAAGCAGGGCATCGGGCGGCAGGGTCGAGAGCACAGAGAAGTGGGACATGAAGTGGCTTCCGGTTGGGCAAGGGCAGACCTAGCGGCTTTTACCCGAGGGGACAATTGCGCGGCGCGTCCGGATGTCGGAAGCTCGCCAAAACCAGAGGGAGTGATGCCATGACCGCCTATGTGATCCTGATCCGCGAAAGGCTGCGCGACGAAGCGGCCATGGCCCGCTACGGCGAAGCCGCCAAGGCGGCGCGCGGCGACCACAAGATTACGCCCCTTGCCTTCTATGGCGCGCATGAGGTGACCGAGGGCGCAGACGCCGACGGCGTCGTCATTCTCGCTTTCCCGGGCATGGCCGAAGCCAAGGCCTGGTATGACAGCCCGGCCTATACCGCTGCGCGGGCGCACCGCTTCCTGGCGGCGGATTACCGCGTGATCTTTGTCGAAGGCGTCTAGAAAGCCTCGCTTCCCCCTCCGGCCCTTCGGGCCACCTCCCCCGCTTCGCAGGCGAGGATGAAGTCGCGTCCGGATGCACCCTTATTCTCCCCTGCGAAGCGGGGGAGGTGTTTGCGCAGCAGACGGAGGGGGTGTCGTCAAGACGTATCGAGCCCCGCCCAGGCCTGCGGACGGGCGGCCTGATCAAGGCGCAGGAGCAGTGTGTCGATGCCGGGGCCGAGGCGGCGGACGACGTGCCAGGGCGCGGGCCGCTCGCGCAGGCCGGGGACGG
>JBGSOU010000366.1:0-2547 GCA_041739025.1 Hyphomonas sp. | reverse complement strand
AGCGCCCGGGCGACCTGGTGCTGCCGCCGGCCCTGCCCCCGCTGCCGGTAGATATCGAGACCGCCTTTGCCGAAGCCAACGAGAACAATCCGTCGATCCGCGCCGCCCGGGAGGATCTGCGCGCCGCCGGCGCTGGTGTGGACGTGGCCAAGGCAGATGGCCGACCGCAGATCAGTATCGTCGGCACGGCCGGCGTGCAGGAATACTGGGGCGACCTTGATCGCCGCGACACGAGCGTGTCGGCGGTTGCGCAAGGTTCGATCCCCTTGTTTACGGGCGGCTCGGTGAGGGCGTCGGTCAATTCGGCGAAACTGCAGCGCGAGCAGGCCCGCCGCCGGGTCGATTCGTTTGAAACACAGGTGCGGGCGCAGGTTGCGCAGGCCTGGTATGGCTATGACGCAGCCACACGCGCCATCGAGGCCTCCCGGCGCCAGGTCGAGGCGGCCGAGATCGCCTATGAAGGTGCCAAGGAAGAACTGGCCGTCGGCGTGCGCACCACGCTCGACGTTCTGGACCAGGAACAGCAGCTGTTTGAAGCCCGCCTCGCCCTCGTTGGCGCGGAGCGGGACGCTTACGTAGCGGCCCACCAGCTGTTGCGGGCAACCGGCGGTCTCGACACCATCGGCTGAGAGGCTGGCGCGCCACCCGGTTCCGCGTTAACTTTGTCAAAGGGTTGTTAACCGGATTCGGCCTACCCCTGACTCCAGGTCTGGGAAGCGATTCCAGCAACGAGGGGCTAAGATGGCCAACGAAGCACACAAAGAACCGACGATGGAGGAGATCCTCGCGTCGATCCGGAAAATCATCTCGGATGATGAACCCAATGTCTCACGCGCGCCGGCCGCGACGCTTCGTGAGGTTCCACCCGAGCCGGTGAATGATCTGGACGATCTCGGCGACGACGTCCTCGACGAAACCGATCAGGCCATGTTCGAGATTGACGATTCTGAAGAGTACGCCGCGCCGGAGCCGGTGGTTGCAACCACGCCCGCGCACGTCTCTGGCCCGGATTTCTCCTTCGAGGAAATGCTGGGCACCGCCCGCGAGGCCGCTCAGGCCGCCCCGCCGGAGCCTGCGCCGGTGACCCCGATCCCGCGAACACCCCCTGCCCGTCCCGCTTTCCCCGCCTCGGAGACCCAAATGAATACGAGCGCCCGCTACGCCCAAACCGTCCTGACCGACGACAATACCGCCGACCTGGCCGCCGGCTCGCTCGGCAAGCTGATCTCCAAGATGGAGATTGCCGGCGACAACACGATCGAAGGCCTCGTCAAGGAGATGCTGCGGCCGATGATCAAGGACTGGCTCGATGCCAACCTGGCCACGATCGTGGAAGAGAAAGTCGAAGCGGAAGTTCAGCGTATCGCCCGCATGGCGCGCTAGCCTCATTTCCCAAACTTGATATAGGGAACGGCGCGTCTTCACAGGCGCGCTTTTCTTTTGCGCCATTGCCAGACTGAACCAGACCGATGCTTGACCAGAGATTCGACCCCGCTGACGCCGAACCCCGGCTGTACAAGGCCTGGGAGGACGCCGGATGCTTCCATCCTTCAGGCGATACGAGCGCGCAGGCGTATTCGATCGTGATCCCGCCGCCGAACGTGACCGGCGTGCTGCACATGGGGCATGCGCTGAACAATACGCTGCAGGATCTGCTCGTGCGTTTCGAACGGATGCGCGGCAAGAACGTGCTGTGGCAGCCGGGCACCGACCATGCCGGCATCGCGACGCAGATGGTGGTGGAACGCCAGCTGGCGAAGGAAGGCAATCTGGACCGCCGCACGATGGGGCGTGAGGCGTTCCTCGAGCGCGTCTGGGCGTGGAAGGAAGAATCGGGCGGGTCGATCAAGGGTCAGCTGAAGCGGCTCGGGGCCTCGTGTGACTGGAGCCGCGAGCGGTTCACGATGGACGAGGGCCTGTCGAAGGCCGTGACGAAAGTGTTCGTCGACCTGCACAAGAAGGGTCTGATCTACCGCGACAAGCGGCTGGTGAACTGGGACCCGCATTTCCAGACGGCGATCTCGGACCTCGAAGTCGAGACCAAGGAAGTCGCGGGCCATTACTGGCACCTGCGCTATCCTCTGGCCGACGGCGTGACCTATGATCATCCGCTCAAGGATGAAGACGGCAATGTCACGTTCGAGACGCGCGACTATATCGTGGTGGCGACCTCGCGGCCGGAGACGATGCTGGGCGATACCGGCGTGGCGGTGCATCCGGAGGATGAGCGCTACACGGGACTGATCGGCAAAGAGGTCGTGCTGCCGATTGTCGGGCGTCGGATTCCGATTGTCGCAGACGAGCATGCGAACCCGGAGAAGGGTTCGGGCGCCGTGAAGATCACGCCCGCGCATGATTTCAACGACTTTGAAGTGGGCAAGCGCGCGGGGCATACGCCGCTGAACATCCTGACGGCAGTTGCGGCCATCGTGGACGGTGCGGAAGCCGATGCGGCGGGTATTCCCGCCGAGCTGCGCGGGCTGGACCGGTTCAAGGCGCGTGAGGCGGTGGTGGCCGCGTTCGAGGCAGCAGGACTGCTGGACCGGA
>JBGSOU010000355.1:0-2083 GCA_041739025.1 Hyphomonas sp. | reverse complement strand
GAGCACGGTGTTGCGCAAGAGGCAGGCAATCGTCATCGGGCCGACGCCGCCCGGCACCGGCGTGATGAACCCGGCAACCTCCGCGCAGCTTTCATAATGCGCATCGCCGACTAGCCGGGTTTTGCCCTCGCCCTTCTCGGGCGCGGGCACGCGGTTGATGCCGACATCAATGAGCGCCGCGCCGGGTTTCACCCAGTCGCCGCGCACCATCTCCGGCTTGCCGACCGCAGGCACCAGAATGTCCGCCGTGCGGCAGATGGCCGGCAGGTCTGCGGAGCGGCTGTGCGCGATGGTAACCGTGCAGTTTTCGGCAAGGAACAGAAGCGCAGCCGGTTTGCCGACGAGGATCGAGCGGCCGATGATCACCGCATGCTTGCCCGACAGGTTTGCGCCAAGCGCGCGCTGCGCGAGGATAACCGAGCCGACCGGCGTGCACGGACGAAGCCCGGGCTTGCCGAGGCTGAGGCGGCCGGCGGAGACTTCGGTGAGGCCGTCAACATCCTTGTCCGGATCAATCCGCTCTATGGCGGCGTCGGCGTTGAGACCGGCCGGCAAAGGCAGCTGCAGCAGGATGCCGTCGACTTCGGGATCGGCATTGAGGTTGGCGATCAGGGTTTCGACATCGCTCTGGCTGGCATGGGCGGGCAGCCGGTGGTGATGAGACGTCATGCCGGCCTCGGCGGTCGCCTTCACCTTGTTGCGGACATAGACCTCGCTGGCGGCGTCTTCGCCGACGAGAACCACCGCAAGGCCCGGCTTGCCGGGCAGGCCTGCAACAGCGCGCGCCACCGAGGCCCGAACATCGGCCGCCACGCCGCTTCCATCAATCCGAACCGCGCTCATCGGCCAGCCAGCCCTCTATCACGCCCGCCAGGTCCGGCGGGCCATCAATCTGCAGGCCTTTTATCCGGTTCTTGCCGCCGGTCACCACCTTGACCGCAGACTTCGGCAATCCGAGCGCTTTTGCCACAACGGCCTCGACAGCGGCATTGGCGGCGCCGTCCTCGGGACGGGCGCGCACTCGGACTTTCAGGAAGATGCGGCCGGCATCATCCGTGCCCCTGCCCTCGATCCGGTCCGCCGAGGCGCCCGGCTGGACACGCACGGCGAGCCGGTGGGACATCAGAACGGCGCGATCGCATAGCCGTAGCGGATGATCACCTGCTGCAGGAAGAAGATGATCAGCAGCACGATCAGCGGGGAGATATCGAGCCCGGACATCGACGGCAGCATGTTGCGGATCGGCCGGTAAAGCGGCTCTGTCATCCGCTCGAGCGCGCCCCAGATGGCGCCCACAGCCGAATTGCGCGTATCGATCACCTTGAACACCACCAACCAGGACAGGATGGCCTGGATGATGATGATCCAGCCGGCGATGCTGAGGATCTGGTAGAGGACGTCGAGGATCGCTTTCATGCGGCAGGGTCGCTCCGGAAACGGGGTCTGAACTGGATGTCACTTAGGGTGTAACCACCCCGTCCGGCAAGGTTCAGGCCGCTGATTGTCGCAAGGGAAGGGTTTGGCAAGGGGGGGCAACCGCCCTAGCCTCTGAGGCTGAACACCGGGGGCGCACGCATGGATTCCAACGATACGCCGCTGCATCCGCTCACCGGCTTCCAGCGAAACATGCTGATGCTGGCCACCATCGCGATGGGCGCGGGCATGAGCATCAACTTTGTCGTGGTCGCGCCGCTGAGCCGCAAGGCGGGGCTGGGCGAGATCGAGGTGGCGGCGATCCTGACACTGTCGACATTGCTTTACGCCGTGATGATCCCGCGCTGGGGCCGGATTGCCGACCGGGTGGGGCGCAAGCGGGTGATGGTGTTTTCGCTCTGCGCGATGGGCCTGACCAACATGGCGTTCCTGTTCGCTCTGGATGCCGGACTGAAAGGCGTGATCACGGGCGCCTCGCTGATCCTGACGCTGATCTTCGTGCGGCTCTGGTTCGGCCTCCTGTCGCCCGGCCTGCAGCCCGCATCGATGGCAGCGATGACGGATGCGACCACCGTGCACAACCGGGCCGCCGGGCTTGGCATGCTGGGCGCCGGGATGAGCATCGGCTCGATCCTCGGGCCGGCGGGCG
>JBGSOU010000356.1:0-4585 GCA_041739025.1 Hyphomonas sp. | reverse complement strand
GATAGTCGGCGGTCTGTTCGTCCTCGGCCGCGCTGACCGGCTCGCCCGGGGCCGTCTCGGCGAGGGTGCGGGCAAAGTCGGGCTCGTCGTCGAAGATGTCGGACTCGCGGGTTTCGGTGTGGCTGTCTTCGAGATGGTCGCCGCCGTCATCGGCGAAGACGTCAAGCTCCGAGATCGGATCAAAGCCGCGCGCGTCGTCCTCTTCATCGCCCTCGGCATCCGCCGGGACGTCCGAGATGTAATTGTGGGTCTCTTCGGGCTCCGCTTCGACGCTGGCGCCGGGCGCGGCGGCGGCCGTTTCGGCAACCATGTTCTGTACGGCCCGGGTCAGCTCTTCGAAATCGGAATCGTAAGGGTGGGCGGGGGCTTTTTCTTCTTTCAGATCCCAACCCGCAAAACCGGCTTCGAAGTCCGTATCCTCGTCGGAGGACGTGGAAGCGGACCGGCCGGCGTCCGGTTCGTCGACGGTCTCGAACATCGAGCCGGAGTCCTGATCGACGGCGATGGGCGGCGTGTTCGCGACGAAATCCGGCTGCAGCACCGGCGGCGGCACGGGCACGTGCGGCGGGGTGGTGAAGGCTTCGAGGCTTTCGAGACGGGTGGCGAGCGCAACGATGGCGCGCTGCACCGGCGAGAGAGAATCTGACGATTGCGACTGGATCTGCTCCAGGCGTTCCGACACGCCGGCAAGGGCGTCCGACAGCCGGGCGTCCGAGGCCTCGCGCATGCCCTCGAAGTCCTGGGCGAGGGCGGTGATCGCTTCGTCCTGGCGCTTCTGCAGGCGCACGGCCGCGACCGTGACCTGTTCGCCGACCTGTTCGATCGCTTCGGCGCTGCGCATTTCGCTTTCTTCGAGGCGGTCTTCGACATGTGCGGCGAGGGCATCGATGCGTTCGGCGACATTGGCGCCGAGGCGGCCGATCTCTTCCTGGACAGTGGCGGTGAGGTCAGCGGGTTCGCGCGACTCCACTTCGGCGAGGCGGGCCTTCAGTTCACCGACTTCCGCCTTGAGGCGCTCTTCGAGCTTCTCGTCCTGGCCGGCAGCGGCCAGGGTGATCTCGCTGGCGAGTTCGAGGCGGGCATTGTCGACCGCGCTGCGGACCGAACGCGTCAGGTCTTCGAAACGCTGTTCGAATTCCTGCTTCAGGCGTCCGGCGAGTTCGGGATCGACCTGGCTGGCCACCGCTTCGATGCGTTCGTCGAGATGGGCAAAGGTTGTCTCAAGGCTTTTCAGCGCCGAGTCGGTGCTGGTCTCGGCCCGGTTGAGGCGTTCCTGAATCCGCAGCAGCGTCGATTCCATGGAATCGAGCGCGCCCGAGACGTCAGCCTCCACGGCGCTGAGGCGTTCATCGGAGGGCGCGGCCTGGGCCAGCTTGTCCTCGAGCGTCGACATGCGTTCGGCGAGTCCGCGGGCGGTGCCTTCGGCGCGCAACTCCGCTTGCTCGACAGCGCGCTCGACCCTTGCCGCAGCGTCGGACAATGTGCGGTCCACCCGCGTTTCGATGCCTTCGACGCGGTCCGTGAGCTCCGAGAAGCCGGACTCGATACGGCCCTTGATGGCCGCCGTTTCGTTCTGGGTGAGCTCACCTTCTTCATAAACATGCGTCGCAAGCTTGCCGAGGGCATCTTCAAGGGCGCGAAGCGCGGCCACGTTGCCCTGGTTGCTGTCATCTGATTCGAGGCGGCGGACTTTCGATTGCAGCGCCTCATGGGTGGCGCGCATTTCGTCGATCAGGCCTTCCACATGACCGGCGACGGCCACGGTGGTCTGTTCGGCATTCTGGAGGCGGGCGACGAGGCCGTGGACGGCATGATCGATGCCGTTGATGGCCAGCGTGGAGCGCGCTTCGGTCGCCTCGATGCGGCGGGCGAGGCGGTCCAGTGTCGTGGCTGAATCCTGCTGTGGCGGCAACGGAGGGGCGCCCGTGCGGCGGGAGTAGGAATAGGGCGTTTCGCCAGGTTGGGGTTCGTCGACCGTGGTGAGCAGCCGATTGAGGTATTCGCCCAGCGTGATGCCCTCGGCCATGGCGGCTTCGCGTGCAGCTTCACGAGCCCTTTGGTCGTTGCTGAACTTGTTCCAGGATCCCGTCTGGCTCATCTGCCGCTCCTCACGCCGCGCCGTCTCCGCTTGGTTAAGGAGAAGGGCCTATTTGTTTACACCCGACCAGAAATGCCCTCGGGGGCGTTAAGGCGGGGTTAAAGGTAAGATTCTGCGTAGGTTTCGCTTGGGGGGAGTCTGGCGGGCCTGGTTTCCCTTCGCGTAAGCGGAAATTTACGTTGACGTTCGCGTAAGGGCAGGCTTACAAAGCCGCGCATAAGAAGTCTGCAGACTCGAACGGAGGAACCAAGCCATGCAACACCGTACCATTACGTCCATTTCTGCCGCTGATTCCCGTACCTACACGATTTCCGAGCTTGCCCGGGAATTCGGGGTCACGCCGCGCGCTTTGCGCTTCTATGAAGACAAAGACATGCTGCATCCTGCCCGTGACGGCATGATGCGCCTCTATTCCAACCGCGACAGGGCCCGGCTGACGATCATCGTTCGCCTGAAACGCCTCGGCCTGCCATTGGCCGATATCCGTGAAATTCTCGATCTTTACGCCGTGAACGACGGCAAGCGGGCCCAGACCCGCATGATGCTCGAGAAATTCCGCAAACAGGCAGCCGAACTGGAAATCCAGCGCGGGGACATCGAAACCGCCCTGACCGAACTCTATAAAGGCATCGAATGGCTCGAAGACCTGGTCGCCAATAACGGCCCGTCCGAAGAAACCAAGCGCCAGGCGGCGGCCTATGAGCAGGTCGCGCGCAAGCAGCTCGACGAAGTTTGAGACGCGGCTACTGATAAAATTGTAGATAAAGAGGGCGTGTTGGAATGACTTTTCCAACACGCTTTGCCATTCAAGGCCGCAAACATCCCGTTTGAGAGGAGCCTATCCCGATGCCGCGTTATGACGCCCCCGTTCGTGACATGCAGTTCGTGTTGCACGAAGTGCTGCAACTCCAGAACTATTCGAACCTTCCCGGCTTTGCCGAGGCGACCCCCGAGACGATCGACCAGATCCTCGAAGAGGGCGCACGTTTCGCCAAGAACGTATTGTTCCCGCTGAACGCGGTCGGCGACCGGCAGGGGTGCAAGCGCAGCGACGATGCCAGCGTGAAAACGCCTGACGGTTTTCCCGCCGCCTACAAGCAACTGGTGGAAAACGGCTGGCCGCTGCTGTCGGCCCATCCGGAAATGGGCGGCCAGGGCTTGCCGCATGCGGTGAACATCGCCTGGACCGAGATGGTGTCGTCCTCGAACATGGCGTTCGGCATGTATCCGGGCCTGACGCACGGCGCCTACCAGGCACTGATGGCGGGCGGTTCGGATGAACTGAAAGCCAAGTATGGCCCCAAGATGGCTTCGGCTGAATGGGCCGGCACGATGAACCTGACCGAGCCGCATTGCGGCACCGATCTCGGCCTGATGAAAACCAAGGCCGTGCCGCAGGGCGACGGCACCTACAAGATCACCGGCCAGAAGATCTGGATTTCAGGCGGTGAGCAGGACCTGACCGAGAACATCATCCATCTCGTGCTCGCCCGCATCGAAGGCGCGCCGGATGGCATCAAGGGCGTCTCGCTGTTTGTCGTGCCCAAATACTTCGTCAATGAGGACGGATCGCTCGGCGCCCGCAACGCGGCCAGCTGCGGCGGCCTCGAAGAGAAGATGGGCATCCACGGCAACGCGACCTGCGTGATGAACTATGACGGCGCGACCGGCTGGCTCGTCGGCGAAGAGCACAAGGGCATGCGCACCATGTTCGTGATGATGAACGAGGCGCGCCTCGGCGTCGGCCTGCAGGGGCTTTCCCAGGCCGAGGTTGCCTACCAGAACGCGCTCGACTTCGCGAAAGACCGGGTTCAGGGCCGCTCCCTCACCGGGACGCAGGCGCCGGACAAGCCGGCCGACCCGATCATCGTTCACCCGGATGTGCGCCGGATGCTGCTCGACCAGAAAGCCTTTATCGAAGGCGCGCGGGCCTTCACCTACTGGGCGGCGTTCCAGGGCGACCTGCAGCACAAGTCCCCGGACGAAAAGGTGCGCGAGAAGGCGGGCGACTACATGGCCCTGCTGACGCCGGTCGTGAAAGCCTACCTCACCCACAAGGGCTATGAGAGCGCAAACCTCGGCCTGCAGGTGCATGGCGGCTCCGGCTTCACGCGCGAGTGGGGCCTTGAGCAGATCGTCCGCGATTGCCGCATCACCCTGATCTATGAAGGCACCAACGGCGTGCAGGCGCTCGACCTCGTCGGCCGCAAGCTCGGCGCCAATGGCGGCCGGGCCGTGTTCAGTTTCTTCGCCGAGATCGACGAGTTCGTCGCGCAGGCCGAGGCCACGCCCGGGCTGGAACCCTTCCTGGAGGGATTGAAGTCGGTGCGCGCGCAAATGCAGGATGGCACGATGTGGCTGATGCAGAACGGCATGAGCGACTTCAACAATGCCGGCGCCTCCAGCCATGACTACCTCCACCTCGTGGGCCTCACCGCGCTGGCCTACATGTGGGCGCGGATGGCGAAGATTGCGCTGGAGCAGCAA
>JBGSOU010000289.1:0-1891 GCA_041739025.1 Hyphomonas sp. | reverse complement strand
GGCGGCGATGTCGGCCGCGCTGAGGTCGCCGGGCCGCACGATCCGGGTGCGCCAGGTTGAAGTATCGGCTTGCAGATTCGTCAAAACGCCCCTCCGGTGGACCGCGTTCCACCCCCATGCACGGCGAATGCCACGCACCGGCCGGCAGGCCAAGGGCCGGGCATGCGGCGGGCCGTCAAGCCTACGGGCTGACGCTGCGCTTGTCGCGTCCGAACACGCGCTTCATCAGCCAGTTCGGGGCCATGCGTTCGAGGCGCGGGTAGCGCACGAGCATGCTTTCCATCCACCGGCGTCCCCAGACGGCATTGCGCCCGAGCAGCACCACACCGACGATGCCCATCGGCAGGCCGACCGGAATGAACGGTGTGGCAAAACCAACCGGCACCGCCAGCACGATCAGTCCGAGACCGGTCAGGGCGAGCACCTGGCGCACCGCGACATTGACCCCCTGCCGCAAGACATGGATCCGCATCGGCGGCGCGAAGGTGGCGGTTGTGGGAGGCGGTGTCTGATCGTCGGGCATGGACAGGGATATGGGCGCTTTTCTGATTTGCGCCAGACTAACCGACCAGATGTGTCGAAAGTCTGGCAACACCGTTACCCGGTTGCTACACCCAATCAGATTTATGTTGCGTAACCGGGGGGGCGGAAAGTCCGGAAAATGAAGCTCCAGTCCGTCCAGGCTTTGCGCGGGATCGCGGCCCTGCTTGTGGCCGCCTACCATGCGCACGCGCTGGAACTGACCGGGATCGCCCGGGCGTCCAGCGCCGAACCCGCCTTGATCAGCGGGCTGTTCGCCAGCGGCTTTGCCGGGGTCGATCTCTTTTTCGTGATCTCCGGATTCATTATGGTCTGGGTCACCCGGCAGGCGCAGGCCGCGCCGGTCACCAGCGCAGAATTCCTCTTCAGCCGGTTGACGCGGGTCTACCCCGTCTGGTGGGCAGCGGCGGCGCTCGGCCTTGTTTACATGGTGCTGAGCGGCGGCGTCGCGCTGATCGATTCCAGCGGCGCCGCCGTGACACCGGAATCGCCTCAATTCCAGTATGTCCTCAAGTCCTTCCTGTTGATCCCGCAGCCGGATTTCCCGGTCCTGCTGATCGGCTGGACGCTGATCCACGAGATCTACTTCTATCTCGTTTTTGCACTGATCCTGCTTTTGCCTCGCGACTGGCTGCCTGTCGCGCTGCTGATCTGGGGCATCGGCATTGCTGCGGCTTCGATGTTCGGCCTGTCGATCCACATTGCGCAAGACCTGCTCACCCTCATCGTGCATCCCATGACGATGGAGTTCATCTTCGGCGCCGCCGTGGGCCTGCTGCTCACCTCCGGGCTGATCTGGCGCAGCGGCGTCATCACCCTATTGGCGACACTGGGCCTTGTCGCCGCACTTGGCCTGCAGGGCGAACCGACGCCTTACACCTTGCAATGGGGCCGGGTGCTCGAAATCGGCCTGCCGGCCGCGGCGCTGGTCTACGGCCTCGCCGGGCTGGACGTTCAGGGCCGCCTCGTCTGGCTGGTGCCGGCCGCTCTGGGAGGGCTGACCGCCACGCTGGTGTTCCAGATGTTCGGCCTGCTGCCCCAATCGCCCTTTGACGCGCGGCGCGACGCGGTGATCCTTGCCGTGCTGGTCGGCGGGCTGGTGATGCTGATCGTGCTTTGGGTTGGCTGGTTGTTGGGGCAAGCCAGGCCGGGTTGGCTGATGGCAGCAGCGCCCGGATGGCGCGGCCTGCTCAACGCCGTCTCGAAGACCGGCGACTGGTCCTATTCGATCTACCTGTTTCACCTGTTTGCGCTGGGCATCGTGCAGCGCCTGATGGCGCGCACGGAAGCCGACAGCGCACTGGCGCCCTGGCTGCGGCTCGGCGCGCCGGGCGGCGCGGACAATCTCATC
>JBGSOU010000264.1:0-4170 GCA_041739025.1 Hyphomonas sp. | reverse complement strand
GCCACCTTGGCAGAGGGGTCGCGCGACAGGAACAAGTCCACGATGGCGTCGGAGATCTGGTCGGAGACCTTGTCCGGATGACCTTCGGCAACGCTTTCGCTCGTGAATTCATGGGATTTCAGGGGCATGCTTTGTTTCCTCTGAGGACTGACGGTTTAGCGGGCAAAACAATGGTTCGCCGAAGGGTGCGGGAATCTGTGGTAACGCATCGATTCTCCTCCATCAGCCGCGCGAGACGCGGCGCCATGCCGGCCCGGTCTGGGAAGCTGAGGGGGGATGAATGCCTGCGCCACCGCGCTGTCCTTTTCGTCTAGTAGCGGTAGTGATCCGCCTTGAACGGGCCCGTGGTCTCCACGCCGATATAGGCCGCCTGTTCGCCCGACAATTCGGTGAGCTTGACGCCCAGCTTGGCGAGGTGAAGGCGTGCGACCTTCTCGTCGAGATGCTTGGGCAGCGTGTAAACCTTGTTCTCGTACTGGTCGCCGCGCACGTGAAGTTCGATCTGGGCGAGCGTCTGGTTGGTGAACGAGGCGGACATCACGAAGCTCGGGTGGCCGGTGGCATTGCCGAGGTTCACGAGGCGGCCTTCGGACAGGATCAGGATGCGCTTGCCATCCGGGAAGGTCACCATGTCGACTTGCGGCTTGATGTTGGTCCACTTGAAGTTCCGCAGGCCCTCGACCTGAATTTCATTGTCGAAGTGGCCGATATTGCAGACGATCGCCATGTCCTTCATGGCGCGCATGTGATCGACGGTGAGGATATCCTTGTTGCCGGTCGCGGTGACGAAGATGTCGAACTTCGGCGCAGCCTCGTCCATCGTCAGCACTTCATAGCCGTCCATCGCGGCCTGCAACGCGCAGATCGGATCGACTTCGGACACAGCGACACGCGCGCCGGAGCCGGACAGCGAGGCGGCCGAGCCTTTGCCGACATCGCCGTAGCCGGCGACGAAAGCCTTCTTGCCGGCCATCATGACGTCCGTGGCCCGGCGAATCGCATCAACCAGCGATTCCTTGCAGCCATACTTGTTGTCGAACTTCGACTTGGTGACCGAGTCGTTGACGTTAATCGCCGGGAAAGGCAGCTCGCCTTTTTTCTCGAGTTGGTAGAGGCGGTTGACGCCTGTGGTCGTCTCTTCGGACACGCCCCGGATCCCGGCCTTGGTCTTCTTGAACCAGCCGGGCGAGGCGGCCATGCGCTTCTTGATCTGGGCAAACAGGAACTTCTCTTCTTCCGAGCCCGGCTTCTCGAGGAAGGCCGCGTTGGCTTCCGCTTTCTCGCCAAGGATCAGGTACATCGTGGCGTCGCCGCCATCATCGAGGATCAGGTTCGGGCCTTCGCCGTCCGGCCACTGGAACATGCGGTCTGTATAGTCCCAGTATTCTTCCAGCGTCTCGCCCTTATAGGCGAACACGGCCGTGCCGTTGTCGGCGATCGCCGCGGCGGCATGGTCCTGCGTCGAATAGATGTTGCACGAAACCCAGCGCACCTTTGCGCCCAGGGCCTCGAGGGTCTGGATCAGCACGGCGGTCTGGATCGTCATGTGCAGCGAGCCGCAGATGCGCGCGCCTTTCAGCGGCTGCGTCGGGCCGAATTCCTCGCGCGCGGCCATCAGGCCGGGCATTTCGGTCTCGGCGATGGCGATCTCTTTCCGGCCAAACTCGGCAAGAGAAATATCCTTGACGTAAAAGTCCTGCACCTTGCCTTGCTCAGCCATATCAACGATCCTTTATATGCTTGTCGCCGCGGTTAACACGGGGCCTGCCGCAAGGCAACGCCTGAGGCGGCGGCGAGGCTAAGGACGCGGTACTTTCAACCGCCTGCCGTCGACCTGAACAAGCACAACATTTCTACGCAAGGCCGCAAACCAAGACAGAATCTCAACCAGCGAACGCGGCGTGGACGCGCCTGACGCCAGCGGTGAACCTGCGCCTGAAAGCCCCAGGGCAAGGGTACAGAAGCGGATTTCAGGTAAACTCGACCCGTTCCTGCGAGAAATAGAACAGCGACCGGGTCTCGTCGTCGAGTTCGCCGGAGCCATGCTCGAGCAGCGTGCGCATCGCATTCTTGCGGTCTTGCAACGCATGCGCGAAGTCCATCTCGATCAGTTCGTCTACGCCGGTCCGCTTCATCGTGTCCCGGACGGTCATGTAGAGCGGCAAGGAACCGCCCAGAAACATCGACTCATAGGCAATCTTGCTGGCGATCTTGTCGTGGATGTCGGTGTAGCGGAACTGCCGCTCCATCTTGGCCCGGGATTTCACGATGAAATCGATCTCGTGGCGATGGTTGGGATGGCGAAGGTAGAAGTTCTTCAGCTCGGTAATGTCGTTCTCGATGCCCTTCACCACCTCGTCGCTGAGATCCTGATAGATCACGATGATGTCGATATCAGATCCCTTGATCATCTCGCCGGTGCCGGCATGTTCGCGGGGCTCGTTGTGCGCGAGGAAGTAGGCAAGATCGCCGGCAATGAAGGCGCAGAGGTTGGCGCGGATCTCGCGCGGCATCTGGGTGAGGAGATTGCTCATCACGTCCTGCGCCACAGCGATCTTCTGCTTGCTGACTTCGCGGTGATAGTTCGACAGCGTGCCCTGGCGTTCGATCATCTGGTCGCGCTGCCCCGGCAAGCCGAAAAGGGTGAAACTCAGAAAGTCGCGCAGGATGGACGGACTGAGGCGGACCTGGTCGCCGCGCGTGATGTCGAAGCGCAGGTAATAGCTTGCAAAATGCGACAGGTGCAGCAGCCGGCTCGTATAGCAGGCCTGCCAGAGCGCGAGGCTCGGCACGTCCGGCAGATCCAGCGCCAGCTCCTTGCCGATGCGCGGCCCCTTTTCCTCGATCGTCCTGATGACGCGCTGTTCGATCTCTGCGATCCCCGAAGCGACCATCGCACCTACCCCTTTGGTTCAGCCGCAGCCGCAGCCGCAGCCGCAAGCTCTGTTACCAGAACGCGAACGCTGCGCTCGAGCCCCGTCTTCCAACCCGGCAACCTGAGCCCGAACTTCCGGAACGCCATCGTGGAGGCGAGACGCGAATTCAACGGGCGCCTCGCCGGTGCCTGATACTCCGCCGTCGGAACACCGATCACCTGGGCCGACGGCCCGCCAAAATGGCGGCTCGCGGCAAAGATCGCATCCGCCATACTCGCCCGGTCGGTCTCGTCGAGGCCGGCCAGGTGGTAGGTGCCCCAGTCCGAAAACCCTTGTGTCACGGAGGCGTCCGCCATCTTCAGCAGTCCCGCCGCGAGGTCCGGGCAATAGGTGGGATAGCCGATCTGGTCATCCACAACGGTCACCTCGCTGCGCGTCTGCGCCAGCGTCAGCATCGTGCGCACGAAATTGTGCGCATACTGAGAGAACACCCAGGAAACGCGCACGATGAGGTGGCGGGGGCAAGCGTCGGCAACCGCTTGCTCACCTTCCAGCTTGGATTGCCCGTACACGCCAAGCGGCGCTGCCAGATCGCCCGGCTCATACGGCGCGGCCTTCTCGCCATCGAACACGCAATCGGTCGACACATGGATCAGCACGATCCCGCGCGCGGCGCAGAGCCTCGCAAGTTCGGCCGGCCCGTCCCGGTTGACGGCGTAACAGGTGTCCGGGTCGCTCTCCGCCTTGTCAACGAAGGTGTAGGCCGCCGCATTGATCACCGCTGCGGGTTTTACCGTGTCCAGCGCCTTCGCCATCGACGCCGTGTCCGTGAGGTCCACCTCCGGCCGGCCGGCGCAGACGACATCCTTGCGCCCGGCGGCGGCAAGGCATTGCGCAAGCTGGCCCTGTTTGCCCAATACGAGGATCGTCATGCGCCCGCTCCGGCGTAAGAAAAATGCGGCGGCGCGTCGGCAAGGCGTGGATGGGCCCGGTCGCGCGCCGACAGTGTCAAGGCGCTGGCCGGAAAGGGCCACGCGATCGCCAGCGCGGGATCGTCAAACGCGATCCCGAAATCCTGCGCCGGGGCATAATAGCTCGTCACCTTGTAGATCACTTCGGTGTCCGGCTCGAGCGTGCAGAAACCATGCGCAAAGCCCTCCGGCACATAGACTTGCTGCCCGGTCTGCGCGTTCAGCTCCAGCGCGGTGTGGCGCCCGAAACGCGGCGAGCCGGCGCGGATGTCCACGATCACGTCGATCAACCGGCCGCGCACGCAGCGCACAAGCTTGGCCTG
>JBGSOU010000262.1:0-4582 GCA_041739025.1 Hyphomonas sp. | reverse complement strand
GTGGCGCGCGGCATGGGCCGGCCCTGCGTGTGCGGCGCCAGCGACCTGAAGATCGATCATGCGCGCGGCGAGTTCACGGTGCGCGGGCGCACCTTCAAGAAGGGCGACACGGTCACCATTGATGGCGGCACCGGCCGCGTGATGGCCGGCGCGATCGCGCTGATCAAGCCGGACCTGTCGGGCGATTTCGGCGAGCTGATGGGCTGGGCCGACAAGATCCGCCGCCTCAAGGTGCGCGCCAATGCGGAGACGCCGCTGGACACCCGCACCGCGGTCGAGTTCGGCGCCGAGGGCATCGGCCTATGCCGTACCGAGCACATGTTCTTCGAGGAAGAGCGCATCCCGGCGGTGCGCACGATGATCCTTGCCAATGACGAAAAGGGCCGCCGCGAGGCGCTGGCCAAGCTCTTGCCGATGCAGCGCTCGGACTTCGAGGAAATCTTCCGCATCCTGGGCGACCGCCCGGCAACGATCCGGCTGCTGGATCCGCCGCTGCACGAATTCCTACCGCATACGGATGAAGACATTGCCGCCGTTGCCAAGGCGTCCGGCATCAATCCGGACGAACTGCGCCGCCGCGCGCATGACCTGCACGAAAGCAATCCGATGCTCGGCCACCGGGGCTGCCGCCTTGGCATCACGTACCCCGAGATCTACGAAATGCAGGCCCGCGCCATCTTCGAGGCGGCGGTCCACATCGCCAAGGAAGGAAAGCTGAAGCCGGTTCCGGAAGTGATGATCCCGCTGGTGGCGACCCAGCGCGAACTCGCCATCCTCAAGGCGCTGGTCGATGAGACCGCGCAGACCGTGTTCAAGGAGACGGGCGTAACCGTCGATTATACGGTCGGCACGATGATCGAGCTGCCCCGCGCCGCCTTGCAGGCGGGCGAGATTGCCCAGTCGGCGGCCTTCTTCTCCTTCGGCACCAACGACCTGACCCAGACGACGCTGGGCATCAGCCGCGATGACGCCGGCCGCTTCCTGCAGATCTATTCGGAGAAGGGCATCTATGAAAAGGATCCCTTCGTGACGCTCGACCAGGAGGGCGTGGGCGAACTGGTGAAGATTGCTGCGGAACGCGGCAAACGCACGCGCCCCGGGATCAAGCTGGGAATCTGCGGCGAGCACGGCGGGGACCCGGCCTCGGTGGAATTCTGCCACCGCGCGGGCCTCGATTACGTGTCCTGCTCGCCTTACCGTGTGCCAATCGCCCGTCTTGCTGCGGCACAGGCGGCGCTCCGGGACGGCTCAAACTAGCTGGAAGTGGCCAATTCAGGCGGCGCTTGGGTGTTGTTTTTCAGCAACACACGGCCCCTCCGTGAATCGTTTGGGTTGAGGTCGAAATGCCACAAAAACACTGATAGTTCAGTGGTTTAGATGCACTTTCCGTGAAATTGCCTGAACCTGCGCTGTCCACCCGCGCGCGCGCCTTTCGACTTTGTCACTCAGAAGATTGGCTGATTTATTGCTAGATAGCGACGGGTGGGCCAAATCCCGCGTGCTCCAGACGGAGTGTTGCGGGACGTGTTCGGTCCTCATTGAATGCGTACAACCCTGAAATGCCCGGGTCACAAGGCGGAACATACCGCCGGCCGGGTAAAGAGGATCGGTGATGTTAAGGTTTCTTCAACCAAGCCAGATGACTCTGGCCTCCCTCAGTGAGCTGCAAAACAAGCTCAAACGGTGGTGGCTAGGTATGACGGACCAGGAACAACGCGAAGTGTTCATCCGTGGCGGGATGATCGCTGTCTGTGCGGTGACCGCCACGGTTTCCCTCCCGGTCATCTCCCAGCAACAATCCGGCCTGCGCGCCGAAGCCGAGTACCGCGCTGAAGCCGAGCGCTTCGCGATGTACCAGGATGCCGGCCTTGCCGTGCGCACCGACGAGCATACGCCCGCCCTGCTGGACACGCCCTGGCTGCGCACCGTCGAATATACGCTGAAGCGTGACACAGATTCCTCAATGAGCCGTTATGCGATGCGCGACCGCGATGGCGCGGCGCTCGCAACGCTCGCTTCGTTCCGCACCGACCAGATCCAGCGCGCCGAGACGATCGACTCCGAGCTGATGTGCATGGCGCAGGCGGTCTATTACGAATCCGCCCGCGAACCGCTCGAAGGCCAGCTGGCTGTGGCCGAAGTGATCGCCAACCGGATCAAGGATCATCGCTATCCCGACACCGCCTGCGGCGTTGTCTTCCAGGGCGCGACCCGTACCACCGGCTGCCAGTTCACCTTCACCTGCGACGGCGCCATGAAGGTCAAGCCGAAGGGCGAGAACTGGGAGCGCGCGAAGCGCATCGCCGCTCACGTCCTGATGGGGCTGAACGAGGACCGCACCGGCGGCGCGACGCACTATCACGCGACCTATGTCGATCCGCTTTGGAACTCGGGCCTGATCCAGACGAACAAGGTCGGCCTCCACATCTTCTACCGTTTCCCGCGCGGCTCTGAATGGGCCAGCGTCGAGCGCAACTTTGCGGCCCGCAAGCAGGCGGCTGCCGTGCAGCTTGCCGCGCTGGACGCGGGCCTGTCCGGCGCCGATGCCGCCGATGAGACCCTTCTGTTTGCGGAAGGCTCCTCGGCCGGCGATGACGGCTACTACACGATCACCCCGACGACGTCTCCGGCCGGCGTGTCCACCTCGACCCGGACAATCTCGTCGACGGCGCCGCGCCTGATGAGCATTCAGACGGTGCCTGCTGAAAAGGCGGATGTGCCGCCCGCGCCGGTGGACGCCTATACCGCCCGCCAGATCAGCGCCGTTGCGGCGCCTGACACCAGCCTTTGAGTTTCGGCGTGTAAACCGCCGCGCTAGCTGCGCGGCGGGACACGGGCCTTGATCTGCTTGCGGACCAGACCCGGCAGCCAGCGCGTCATGAAGCGCGCGCGTTCAGCCTCTCCGCCCACCATGTACTGGATGTCGTCGCCATGCGCGGCCTCCCAGGCCTTTTCGGCGGCCATCGAGACGGGATAGATCGTCGCGCCATTGGCTTTCATCTGGTCGGACATTTTCTCGTTCGAGCCGTCTTTCGCACCCATGTCGAGGATCGGCGTGTCGACGAACCAGGGCATCAGGCTGGTGACGCGAATGCCGAGATCACGGAACTCGGCGTCGAGGGCCTCGGATAGTCCGCGTACGGCCCATTTTGAAGCCGAGTAGACAGCGAGCTGCGGCGCGCCGACGATACCGGCGGTGGATGCCGTGTTGACGATGCGCGCGCCCGGCGTCGCTTTCAGCAGTGGCAGCGCCGCATACACGCCGTTGATCACGCCCTTGACGTTGATGTCGATCACCAGGTCCGCTTCCTCCGGCGGCACATCCTCAAACCAGCCATGCCGGCCGATGCCCGCATTGTTGAACAGGACATCCATCTTCCCGCCGGTCGCGGCGCTGAAGCCTTCGACGGCCGCAGCCCAGTCTGGGCGCTTGCAGACATCCAGCTTGGCCGCGTGGCAATTGCCGGACCCGAGTTCGGAGGCGACGGCCTTCAGGCCCATCTCGTTGACGTCATACAGGCCGCAGAACCAGCCCTTCTTCGAGAAGTGGCGTGCGGTTTCTGCGCCGATGCCGGAGGCCGCGCCGGTGATGATCGCGACCTTGTTCTCGAAGCGATTGGTGGGCATCAGGCGAGCACAGCGCTCGGCGGGGCGGTTTCGTTCGCCCAGTCCGGTTTGCGCGCGGTGACGGCGGCAGCGATCTTCTCCCAGGCGGGCAGGGATTTGGCGAGGAAGTTGATGTCGAAGTTTTCCTGCGTGCGGAATTCGAGGACCTCTACGCCGTTCGGACCTGGCGTATAGCGATAAGCCTTGTCTGCGGGCAGGAAGAAACCGTCGCCGGGGCCGAGCGTGTCGGTGCCAAGCTGCAGGGAGCCGGCGACGATGTAGTAGAGGCAGTCCGCATTGTGCGTGTGCAGAGGAAGCGGGAAGCCGCTCTTGAACCAGGCATAGGTGAGGCTGAAGCCGGGGCGGGAGAAGAGCGTCTTGACGATGTTGCCTTCAGCGAAACCGGCCTCGAGCGCTTTCGTGATGCCGGCTTCGAACTCCGGGTTCATGCCGGTGACTTCCATGTGCGCCGTTTCGTCCAGCGAGGGCGCAGAGGATGTGCGGAAAATCTCGTAGCCGGTATTGGCGGATGGGGTGTGAACGGTGTCGGCCATGATGTCTCCTCCGGGGCCGGGTTTGGTTCTGGCAGGCGGCGCACCGGCCGGGCGCTGCCATTTCAGCGAAGGTGCCTGCGAATCCAAAATTAGTCAATATTGACTATTTTTTACGTTTGGCCGGTTGACGCGGCGGGGCGGAGCAGGGTTAGTCAGCGCATGTCGAAGACACCTGAAGCCGAGACGCTGAGCGCCCCGCGCCGCCGCAACAAGCGGGGCGAGGCGGCTCGCCGCCAGATCATCGAGGCGGCGATCCGGTGCCTAAATGCGCTAGGCTATGCGGGCACGTCGATCGAGGCGGTGATGGCAGCTGCAGGCGTCAGCCGGGGCTCGCTGCTGAACCAGTTCCCGACGCGCATTGCCCTGATGGCGGCGACCAGCGAGGCGGCGATGCAGGCGATGATTGCCGATACACAGGCGCG
>JBGSOU010000352.1:0-1576 GCA_041739025.1 Hyphomonas sp. | reverse complement strand
TCCTGACCTACAAGCTCGACGCAGCCGTGTTCGGCCTGTTCGCGCTCGGCGTGATCATCGTCGATTATTTCAACTTCCAGGCGCGCTCCGCCTGCCTTGATGCGGCCGTGCAGCGACGCGCGTTCTCGCCGCACGAAATGGACACCGTTTTCTGGGCCATGATGGGCGTCACGGTGTGCGTGATCATCGTCTGCGCCTTCGCGGGAAGCTGGCTGGCCCAGGCCAACAACCAGCCGAGCCTCACCTACATGATGCCGGTTCTGGCGCTCACCCTCTTGCCGGTGCCGCTGTCCGTGCCGCCCAACGCCGTCATGATGCGCGACCATGATTTCAAGGGCGGCGCAATCCGCGGGATCATCAGTGCGATCGTCGGCGGCGCTGTGGCGCTGGCCGTGGTTTTCAGCCCGATATCGGAGTGGGCGCTCGTCGCCCAGCGCGGAACGCAGGTTACGGTGTCCGCAGTGATCATGGCCCTGCGCGTGCGCTGGTGGCCGGGCTTTCACTTTTCGCCGCCGCTTGCCGCCAGTTATCTCAAGGATGCCGGCCGGATCTTCGCCGCGCAGGCCATTGCCTCGTCGAACATGCGGGTGCTCGACCTGGTTGTCGCCTTCGGCTTTGGCGCCGCGGCGGTCGGCTTCATGCGGATCGCCAGCCGCTTCGTGGACATTCTCTATGGCACGTTCATATCGCCCATCAGCTCACTCTGGGTCGTGCTGCTCTCGGAGGGCACGCAGACCAAAGGCGACCGCGACATGCTGTACCGCCGGCTGACGCAGATGTCGGCCCTGATTGCCTTGCCGATCTTTGGCGGCCTCGCACTGACCAGCGAGGACGTCATCGCGGTGACGCTGAGCCCGGACTACGCGCCGACCGCCTCAATCCTGGTGATCCTCTGCATGGTGGGCGTGTTTTCACCTCTGACCTATTTCCGCAACGCGGCGCTGGTCGCCGTGAAGCGGCTCAACCTGCTGATCGCCTACTCCGTGCTGGATATGATCATTGTCATCGGCGCTGCGCTCTGGCTTACGAAATTCTCCGTCGAAGCGGTCGTCTCGTCGCTGCTGGTCCTGGAATGCGTGCGGCTGTTTCTCACCGTTCCCGTCTTGCTGAAGGACATGCATACCAAGGCGATGGGGTTGTTCCTGGCAGCGCTGCCGGCCTATGCTGCTTGCACGGTCATGGCGGGCGTCGTCTGGCTGGTCGATATCCAGTCGGCTGATTTTGGCCCCTGGCTGCGTCTGGGACTCAAGATCGCGGCCGGCGGCTTCGCCTATGTTGGCTACCTGCTGATCTTCCACCGCAAATGGTCGATGACCGCGATCAACATGCTTCGCCCGAATGGGCAGGCGGCCCACGCGCCGGAAGCCGTTACCGTCCCGGCTTAGAGCCCCGGGCGCTTAATTTGCGCCAGCTGACCGCCGGATTTTTAGGTGTGGCAAGGCGCTGTCCGCAGAGCGGGCCGAGGCCCGGTCAAGGGCGGCAACGCGGCCACGGCGGAAAAGACGGTGGCCCGAAGGGTGGCGGCAGGCTTGGCCGTCTCGCGCGGCCTGGCGGCGCCCCGATCCTCGCCTGATGA
>JBGSOU010000219.1:0-1646 GCA_041739025.1 Hyphomonas sp. | reverse complement strand
GCCTTCCTCGCCAATGCCGACATGGTGGCTGGCGGTCTCGGAGAGACAACGTCGCACCTCTGGCTGGCGGAAGGGGCCAATCCCGCAACCTTGACAAACAGGGCCTTCACCGATGCCCTACCCGGACCGGTCGGCGGCTGGATCGTGACGCTGTGCCTGACCTTGTTCGCCTTCACGACGATCATCGGCTGGTCTTACTATGCCGAACAGGCGGTGACCTACCTGATCGGCGAATGGGCGACCAAGCCCTTCCGCTACATCTGGTGCGTCATCATCTTCGTTGGCGCGATTGCGCAGGTGAACTTCGTCTGGCTGTTCGGGGATATCGCCAACGCGGCGATGGCCTTCCCCAACCTGATTGCGATCCTCGCCCTGTCGGGTGTCGTCATCGCGATCCACCGGGCGAACGGCGACCCCGACACCGAAACCGGCGAAAGCGTGATCCCCTTGTCGGACAAGGCCGCCGCGCTCGCAGCGAAGGAGACGCAGGCCGGATAGGCCTACGTCTCCGCCGGCGGCGGGTCTAGATTGTCAGGACGATCTTGCCGAAGTGCTGCTGGCTGGCCTGGTGGGCAAAGGCCGCAGCGATCTGGTCGAGCGGAAAGCGGCTGTCGATGACAGGCCGGATGCCGCTCGCTTCCAGTGCACCGATCATGTCTTCCTGGTGACGGCGGGAGCCGACCGTGATGCCGGACAGCGTGATGTTGCGCGAGAAGAGCGCCGCCGTCGGCACTTCGCCTGACACACCCGTCAGGACGCCGATCAGTGAAATGTGGCCGCCGGGACGGCAGGCATTGATGGACTGCGCCATGGTGCCCGGCCCGCCGATCTCGACGACTTCATCGACGCCGCGTCCGCCGGTCAGATCGAAGGCGGCCCTGCCCCATTCGGGCGTGGTCTTGTAATTGATCACATGGTCTGCGCCCAGCGCCTTCAGCTTCTCGAGCTTGGCGTCGGATGACGAGGTGGCAATGACGCGCGCGCCCGCCGCCTTGGCGAATTGCAGCGCGAAGATCGACACGCCGCCCGTGCCCTGCACCAGCACCCAGTCGCCGGGTTTGGTATGCGTCTCGACGAACATGCCGCGCCACGCCGTGAGCGCCGCGCAAGGCAGTGTCGCCGCTTCTTCAAACGACCAGCCGTCCGGCATCCGGGTGAACGCCGTTTCAGGCGCTGCGACGAGTTCGGCGCCGAAGCCGTCCGCGCCGTCGCCGGGAACGCTGGCAAACCCGGCTGCCTCGATCTGACCCGATTGCCAGCTGGGGAAGAACAGCGAGAGGACCCTGTCGCCGACTTTCCATTTGGTCGCGCCTTCACCCAGCGCGACGACCTCGCCCGCCCCATCGGACATCGGAATGCGGCCGTCGGGCGTCGGAATGCCGCCGAGTGCCACGACGAAGTCGTGAAAGTTGAGCGAACTCGCGCGGACGCGGACCAGCACCTCGCCGGCCTTCGGCTTTGGATCCGCGCGGGTCTCGATGACGAGCTTGTCGAGCCCGCCCGGCTTCTTGACGGCTGCTACCTTCATGGAACGTTCCTCCCGTTTCTCCACCACGGGAAGTGCGGCGCCCCCAGGGGAAGTCAAGGGGCAGCGAGGCGCGCTTCCCGCAACGCCTTGCGCCGCACCTTGCCGGCATCATCGCGAA
>JBGSOU010000218.1:0-2145 GCA_041739025.1 Hyphomonas sp. | reverse complement strand
GACCCAGAACATCATGTCCGAACTCAGCCCGCTGGGCCTTGAGGTTCCGGCCTGGATGATCGGCATCGTCATCGCGGCGCTTGTCTTCATCATCATCATCGGCGGCATCAAGTCGATCGGCAGCGTCGCCGAGAAACTCGTACCGGCCATGGCCATCGTCTATGTCACCATGTGCCTCGTCGTGCTCGGCCTCAATGTGCAGGAGCTCCCCCACGCATTCGGCATGATCTTCACGTCGGCCTTCGGATTGCAGCAGGCCGCAGGCGGACTTGCGGGGTATGCCGTGCTGTCCGCCATCCGCTTCGGCGTGGCGCGGGGACTGTTCTCGAACGAGGCCGGCCAGGGCTCGGCGCCGATTGCGCACGCCGCCTCGCAAATGAAGAACCCTGCGACCCAGGGCGAAATCGCCATGATCGGCGTGTTCGTCGATACGCTGGTCATCTGCACCATGACGGCCCTGGTGATCATCACGGCGGAAGGGTCATTCCAGACCTCGGCGAAGTTCCTGGCCGATCCGGCGATGGTGGCCGCCGGCCTCGGTGAAACAACCTCCCACCTCTGGCTCGCTGAAGGCATCAATCCCGCAACTTTGACAAACAGGGCCTTCACCGATGCTTTGCCCGGACCGGTCGGCGGCTGGATCGTGACGCTGTGCCTGACCTTGTTCGCCTTCACGACGATCATCGGCTGGTCTTACTATGCCGAGCAGGCGGTGACCTACCTGATCGGCGAATGGGCGACGAAGCCTTTCCGCTACATCTGGTGCGTCATCATCTTCGTCGGCGCGATTGCGCAGGTGAACTTCGTCTGGCTGTTCGGGGATATCGCCAACGCGGCGATGGCCTTCCCGAACCTGATTGCGATTCTCGCCCTGTCGGGTGTCGTCATCGCGATCCACCGGGCGAACGGCGACCCTGACACCGAAACCGGCGAAAGCGTGATCCCCTTGTCGGACAAGGCCGCCGCGCTCGCCGCGACGCAGACGCAGGCCGAATAGGCCAGCGTCTCCGCCGGCGGCGGGTCTAGATTGTCAGGACGATCTTGCCGAAGTGCTGCTGGCTGGCCTGGTGGGCAAAGGCTGCAGCGATCTGGTCGAGCGGAAAGCGGCTGTCGATGACAGGCCGGATGCCGCTCGCTTCCAGCGCATCGATCATGTCTTCCTGGTGACGGCGAGAGCCGACCGTGATGCCGGACAGCGTGATGTTGCGCGAGAAGAGCGCGGCCGTCGGCACTTCGCCTGACACACCCGTCAAGACGCCGATCAGCGAAATATGGCCGCCGGGACGGCAGGCATTGATGGACTGCGCCATCGTGCCCGGCCCGCCGATCTCGACGACTTCATCGACGCCGCGTCCGCCGGTCAGGTCGAAGGCGGCCTTGCCCCATTCGGGCGTGGTCTTGTAATTGATCACATGGTCTGCGCCGAGCGCTTTCAGTTTCTCGAGCTTGGCGTCTGAGGACGAGGTGGCAATGACCCGCGCGCCGGCCGCTTTGGCGAACTGCAGCGCGAAGATCGACACACCGCCCGTGCCCTGCACCAGCACCCAGTCTCCGGGTTTAGTATGCGTCTCGACGAACATGCCGCGCCAGGCCGTGAGCGCTGCGCAGGGCAGTGTCGCCGCTTCTTCAAACGACCAGCCGTCCGGCATCCGGGTGAACGCTGTTTCAGGCGCTGCGACGAGTTCGGCGCCGAAACCGTCCGCGCCGTCGCCGGGAACGCTGGCAAATCCGGCGGCCTCGATCTGACCCGATTGCCAGCTCGGGAAGAACAGCGAGAGGACCCTGTCGCCGACTTTCCATTTGGTCGCGCCTTCACCCAGCGCGACGACCTCGCCCGCCCCATCGGACATCGGAATGCGGCCATCCGGCGTCGGTATGCCGCCAAGCGCCACGACGAAGTCGTGAAAGTTGAGCGAACTCGCGCGGACGCGGACCAGCACCTCGCCGGCCTTCGGCTTTGGATCCGCGCGGGTCTCGATGACGAGCTTGTCGAGCCCGCCCGGATTCTTGACGGCTGCTACCTTCATGGAACGTTCCTCCCGTTTCTCCACCACGGGAAGTGCGGCGCCCCCAGGGGAAGTCAAGGGGCAGCGAGGCGCGCTTCCCGCAACGCCTTGCGCCGCACCTTGCCGGCATCATCGCGAA
>JBGSOU010000208.1:0-3616 GCA_041739025.1 Hyphomonas sp. | reverse complement strand
CCAAACATCCTGCCCTCCCGCCAGAAGGCGCGCCGCGCCCGACAGGGTTCAGCCCGGCATCGCCTGCACGCCGAACAGGACCGGGTGCAGGTAAAAGGCGATGGCCGCATACGCGCCGAGCCCCACGACCACGGCGCCGATATCGCCCAGGATATTCACCGCCGCGTCCGGACCGGGTCCATTGTCGCCGCGCTTCTTGACCGCGATCCGGTCGATCACGCCATAGGCAAGGAAGCTGCCAAACAGCAGGACCGAGTTCAGTTCCCCGTTCGCCAGCAAATGCCCGAACGCCCAGACCTTCACCGCCGCCAGCATCGGATGCTTGACCGCTTTCTTGAGATGCCCGGTCGGCAGATAGGCCGAGGCAAGCAGGATCATCGCGATAACCATCAGCAATAGGTTGATGTGCGCGAGGAAGGCCGGCGGCGTGTAAAGGATGGGCGAAGGCCGCGCGGCGCCATAGCCCCAGACGATCAAGGCAAAGCCGGCAATCGAGACGAGGCTGTAGAGGCCCATGTAGGGCCCCGCCCCCATTTTTTCCTTGATGTCCTTGCCGGGTGCGCGGCTGCGAAAGGCAGAGAAAAGGTGGCTCGCGAAGAAGACCGCGAGTCCAAGGATCAGATAAGTCATCATATGCCTCCCCGGCTTTTTTGTCAGCCTAACGCGAACCGGCTGGACGGGGAAGCGGGCGCGCGCACCGGCGCGACCTGCTGATCGGAGCGAGCGCCCTTACTCCGCCTGCGGAACGATCCCATTCGTGTTGGCGGTGCGCGCGCGGCCGGAGGCGCTGGCGAAGGCCTGCGACATGCCGCGGTAGAAAGCGATGCGGTCTTCGGCGGCGGGGTCGAGCACAAGCGCAGTGGAGGCGCCGAACAGCGCTTCGGGCGTCTGGCCTTCATGGGCGATTTCCATGATGTCCGACCAGAGGTCTGCCGGCAGACCGCCGCCGGTCACCTTGTACATCGGGCTGTCATCATCATTGCCGACCCAGACCCCGCCGACATAGGCGGAGGTGAAGCCGATGAACCAGGCATCGCGCCAGTCCTGGCTGGTGCCGGTCTTGCCGGCCACGGTCCAGTTCTTGATGCGGGCCTTGGCGCCGGTGCCAATTGGCGCGTTGACGACGCGCG
Organism: Hyphomonas sp.; assembly: GCA_041739025.1. Taxonomy (GTDB): domain Bacteria; phylum Pseudomonadota; class Alphaproteobacteria; order Caulobacterales; family Hyphomonadaceae; genus Hyphomonas. The sequence goes on along the minus strand of JBGSOU010000208.1, from coordinate 2,486 downwards.
TCAGCATCGCATTCATGTCGGCGGCATAGTCCTGCGCGTAGACGCGGTCACCCGGCGCGTCCGTCCGTTCGAACAGGACGTTGCCGCGCGTGTCGGTGATCTTGCTGATCAGGTATGGATCCATGCGGCGGCCGCCCGAAGGGAAGACGCCATACGCGCCCGTGATCTCCCAGAGCGTGACTTCCTGGCTGCCCAGCGCCACGGAGGGATAGGGTTCCATCTTGCTGGTGATGCCAAAGCGTTTGGCCAGATCGATCACGCGCCCGGGATTGGACTCGTTGCCCAGCTCGGCGGCGACCGTGTTGGTCGAGCGCGTCAGGGCCTCGCTGAGCGTCATCGGGCCGATGAACTCGCCATTATAGTTTGTCGGTTGCCATTTTCCGATGCTGATCGGCCGGTCGTTGAAGACGTCATAGGGCGAGTAGCCATCCTCGAGCGCGAGGGCATAGACAAATGGCTTGAAGCTCGAGCCCGGCTGGCGTCTTGCCTGGGTGACGTGATTGAAGGGCGAGGTCTTGAAGTCCATGCCCCCGACCAGCGCGGCCACGTGACCATCCTTGCCGAGGATCAGCGCGCCCACCTGTGTCGCCTTGGACGCCGCACCGTCCTTGGTCATCCGGCTGATGACCTGCTTCTGGACGCGGGCCTGCAGCTTTGGATCGATCGTCAGCGTGACCACGGCGTCGCCGGGCATGCGCGGCAACAGCGCGCCGAGGCGTTCATTGGCAACGTCGATGATATAGCCGAGTTCGGCATCATAGACCGGCGGCTTGATGATGTTGATCACCGCTTCCCGCGCGGCGGTCTCCTCGGCTTTCGTGATGTAACGTTCGGCCCGCATCTCGCGCAGCACGTATTGCTGGCGCTCCTGCGCCCCGGCGAGGTTTTCGCGAAGGTTCAGCTTTGACGGCGCCTTGGGCAGCGCGGCGAGCAAGGCCGCCTCGGCGATGGTCATCTTCTCCGGCGGTTTGCCGAAATAGTAGCGGGACGCCGCGTCGATGCCGTACAATCCGGATCCGAAATACACCCGGTTGAGATACATCGAAAGGATCTCGTCCTTGGTCATCCGCTTTTCAAGCTGGCGGGCGAGCGTGATTTCCTGCGCCTTGCGCGACATGGTCTGGCGGCTGTCGAGGATGAGGTTCTTGACCAGCTGCTGGGTGATGGTGGAGGCGCCGGATACGGTTTCGCCGGCCGCCGCGTTGGAGATGGCCGCGCGGGCGATGGCCGCCTCGTCGGCGCCGTCATGTTCATAGAAACGCTTGTCCTCAGCCGCGAGGAAGGCCTGCGGAATGTGGCGCGGCAGAACCGTGACATCGATCGCCCGGCCATAGCGCGGACCGCGCACGGCCAGCGTGTTGCCGGCCTGATCCACAAACTCGATGGCGGGCTCGCGGTTCAGATTCCACATCTCGGCCATGTCGCTGGGCAGCTTCGGCATGCCGGCGTGCAGGCTTTGCCACTTCCAGGCCGCCCAGAGGCCGGCGATCAGCAGCGCCGCGGCGGCCGCCATCACGCCATAGCGCACGACAGGCCCCTGACGCTTCAGGAAGTCCGGCGCGGGCACGCGGACAATGCGGGGCATTTTGGGCGGTGTGGGAAAATGGGTCATGAGCTGCCGGGCGTTGTCGGGTTATGTTGCTGAACCCACCGTGAAGGCGCCAGCCTAACTCCAAGAAGATTACGGCAGGGTGAAGGCGTGCCTAAGCAACAATCCTTACCTCTGCGGCCTGCAAAGCGTGCTAGAGTTGCCGTCTGGATCATCCGGGGAGAAAGCACATGCGCCACCTTATTCTTGCGATCGCGGCGGCGGGACTGATGTCCGCCGCAGGCTGCACCAAGGCCGAGGAGGTTCCCGTGGCGGTGGCCGTCGCGCCTGAAGCGGCCGCGCCTGCGGCGCCGGCCGAACCGGTCCGTCCGTTGATTGACGCACAGGCGCTCGGCATTCCGACCGATGCCGACTCGATTGCCGATGGCCGCGAGATTGCCGTTCACCAATGTTCCAACTGCCACGGTCTCGACGGGGACGAGAGCCTGCGGGCGGATGCGCCGCCGCTGCGCTACGTCTTGTCGATCTACGCCCCCGAATCGCTCGCCGAGGATTTCCGCGCCGGGATCCATGTCGGCCATGAGGACATGCCGGATTTCGTGTTCGGGGATCTCGGGATGGATGTGTTGCTGAGCTATCTCGTCTCGATCCAGGAAACGCCGCCGGCGCCTTGACCGGTCACGCCATCCCCGGCCGCCACGCGTCGCGCAGGTGGCTGGGGAGGTAGCCCGGAGCGATGGCGATCAGGTCATAGCGCCAGCCGCAGGCGTGAAAGCGTGGCCGCTGGGCCATCCAGCTCTCAGCGGCGCGCGAGATCCGGCGCCACGCGGTGGGCGTCACCGCGCCAAGCGCTGCATCAAGTGTCGCGCGCTCCTTCACCTCGATGAAACAGATGACATCACCCTTGCGCGCCACGAGGTCGATGTCACCGACCGGC
>JBGSOU010000196.1:0-2410 GCA_041739025.1 Hyphomonas sp. | reverse complement strand
CTCAAGCACGTGCCGCTGATGGAAGAGAACGTCTGCGACGCGATCCTCACCAATGTCGGCGGCGCGGTGAACGCGGCGCGCGCCGCCGCCGCGTCGGGCGCCCGCCAGTTCGTGTTCATCTCCACCGACAAGGCTGTCGCGCCGGACAATGTCATGGGCGCCACCAAACGGCTCGCTGAACTCGCGGTTTGCCGGATCATCACCGAGGCCGGGATGGCCGGCGCGATGGTCCGTTTCGGCAACGTGCTCGGCTCGTCGGGATCCGTCGTCCCGCTGTTCGAACGCCAGATCGCTGCCGGCGGCCCGGTGACCATCACCGATCCCGAAGCCACCCGCTATTTCATGACCATCGAGGAAGCCGCCTCGCTGGTCCTGCAGGCCGCCGCCCTGCAGCGCGAGGCGCGCCGCGCCGACCTCTTCGTGCTCGACATGGGTGAGCCGATCGCGATCCGCCAGCTTGCCGAAACCATGATCCGCCTGAAGGGCAAGGTCCCCGGAATCGACATCGAAATTGTCACCACGGGCATGCGCAAGGGCGAAAAGCGCCACGAAGCGCTGACCTACGCCTATGAGGAACTCGAGCCCTCACCCGTCGCAGGCATCAACCGCGTCGTCTGCGACGCGTCCGGCAACGAACTTCTGGACAAGCAGATCGGTGTGCTGATCGACGCCGCCCGCCGCCACGATACCGGCGAAGCGCTGCGCCTGCTCGGCAATCTCGTGCCGGAATATGGCGCGGCTCTCGCCGCGCCCCGGTCGCGCAAACCTGCCTGACCCGGCCCGGAACGGGCGACGCGCTCAGAACCGGGCGCTGAGGGTCACCTTCGCCGTCAATGGGGCGCCGAGCATGATGTTGTTGTCATTGTGCGAGCTGATCGCATAGGTCTCGCCCGTCAGGTTCTCGAGATTGAGCTGCATCGAAAGATCATCCGTCAGCTGATAATAGACGGCCGCATCAAGCCGCGTGTAGGACGGCAACACCACGGCGTTCGAGATCGAGGCAAACCGGTCATCCTGCCAGACCAGGCCGAGCCCAAGGTCAATCCGGCCGGTGGTACGCACCTTGTTCCAGAGGCTGGCGCTGTGTTCCGGCACCAGCGGCACGCCGCGCCCGGCCGGCGCGGAGCTGGTGGTTTCGGTGATCTCGGCGGTCTGCCAGGCATAGGCCGCCGCAACGTCCCAGCCTTCGACAATCTCGCCCTGCACCGACAGCTCGAGGCCTTCGCTGCGCTGCGCGCCCGTCTGCACGGTCGTGCCCGCCACCGCGCCCGGCGACAGCGTGTTCGAGCGATCGAGACGGAACAATGCGGCCGTCAGCAAAAGCTCGTCGGAGGGCTGCCACTTGATGCCGATCTCGGAATTTTCGAACGCTTCCGGCTCGAAATCCGCCTGCGCCGGGGTCAGCGAAGAAAACTGCTCCCCCGTCTGCGGCAGGTAGGACTGCGCCCAGCTGGCATAGAGGGAGAGGTTCTGAACCGGCTCGTACACGAGGCCGAGGCGCGGCGAGACAAACTCGTCCGTCCGCGATGCATCGGCGCCGATGCGGTTGTCGAACTCGAAATCGTACCGGTCAAACCGCGCGCCGGCGATCACCTGCAGCTGATCGGTCAGCCGGATCTGGTCCTGAACATAAACGGCCAGCAGGTTGAGATCATTGACATTGTCCCGTGAAAGCCGGCCGAACACGGCCACCGCATCCTGCCCCCGGTCCGCAACGGTGACCGTCAACCGCTCCAGCCCGCCGGCCGCCGGGAACTGGCCCTCGGTGCGCTGGTTGTCGCTGGTCTGTTGCCCGGCCTCGACGCCCACCAGCAGTGTGTGATCAAGACCGGCAGCCCGCCCTTTCCACACCAGATCGGTCTGGCTGATCAGGTTCTCGCGCGTCGTCAGCGCATTGTAAGCGGCCAGCTGAACCGTCCCGGCTGCCGCATTCACGGCGCTGGATGCAAAGATGTTCTGGTAGAACTTTTCGTAATCGCCATACAGCAGCGTCGAGCGCAGCGTCAGCGCGCTGGAAATCTCATGTTCAAGCACCGCCGACAGCGTATTCGCCGTCACCTCGCTCGGGCTGAGCTCGGGGTTGCCGAAAAAGGACTTTTCGGACACGTCAAACGGCTTGCCATTGATCGACGGCACGCCCCGGTCGGTCACGCGCTCATCCACATAATGCTCCGCGGACAGACGAAGCGTGGTGCGGTCTCCCAGCGTCAGGGCGGCGGACGGCGCAAGGCCGTAGCGTTCCGAGTCCACGTCGTCCCGGTAACTGTCGGCCTGCTCGTAGACGAGGTTCACGCGCGCATCCGCCGTCTCCGACAGCGCACCCCCGAGGTCGAGGCTGGCCCGCCCATAGCCGAAAGACCCCGCGCCAAACATGACGGCGCGCACGCGCTCGCCGTCGGCCTGCTTGGTC
>JBGSOU010000060.1:0-3998 GCA_041739025.1 Hyphomonas sp. | reverse complement strand
TCAGCTGGGTGGATGTCACGCCGGAAGGCCGGTTGCGGCGGGTACAGGGCGACACGTTCGGGCTCGTGACGATGCGGCCCGGCTCGGCCTTGAAAAGCCTGTTCACCGATCACGAATTCGAACTGCCGGCGCCGGGCAAGTCCGGCCGCCGGCTGGTGACGAGCGAGCTTGTCTCGGGCCAGCGGGTGCGCGTGCTCGCCGAACGCCACGCCAAGGGCTGCCACCTTTTGTTCGTGGATGCGCCGGATGAAGCTGCCCACGCGCCGCCCGGCCTGATCGCCGAACTCGAAGGCAAGCTGAAATCCCGCACATCCTTCTTTGCCTCGCTCGGGCATGACCTGAAGACGCCGCTGAACGCCATCCTTGGTTATGCGGAAATCATGCAGGCCGAGCTGATGGGGCCGATGCCCAAGCCGTATGCGGATTATCCCTCGATCATCCATGAAAGCGGCACGGACCTGCTCTTGCTGGTCGATGACATTCTCGATCTCGCGCGCGCAGAGGCAGGCCAGCCGCGCCTCGAGCCGGAGCCGGTCGACCTGACAGCCTCTGGCGAGTCGGTCATCCGCCAGCTCACCGGCCAGGCTGAGCGCTCCGGCGTGACGCTCAAGATGAAGACCGCCGGCGAGGTCTGGGCCGAGGCGGACGCCCGCGCGGTTCGCCAGATCTGGCAAAACCTCGTCTCCAACGCGGTCAAGTATTCCGATCACGGAAAGACCGTGACGCTTGAAACCCGGCTGGAAGGCGGCGCAGCGCAACTGAGCGTGACCGATCGCGGCGCCGGGATCGCCGGGGCGGATCTTGCGAGGCTCACCGAGCCTTTCGCCCAGGGCACCGGCGCAAAGCCCGGAACAGGGCTTGGCCTGTCCGTGGTGCGCCGTTTTGCGGAACTGCACGGGGGCAACCTGACAATAACCTCGAAACCCGGCAAGGGCACACGCGTTGAAGTCACGCTTCCCAGGGCTTCAGAGGCCGACATCGCCCCGCTTGAGGAAGCGGCGGAATAGGCCGGGCTGCGGCGCCGGGCCGCGACAGGTAAAAATCGGGTTTCCCTGCTGCTCAAAGCATGTCACCGTCAAGGCTCATTTGAGAGGGGATGCCCAATGAAAAAGATCCTGTTTGCAGCCGTTGCTGCGCTTGCGCTGACGGCCTGCGGCGGCAGCCCGAAATCCGCGATGGTCAAGGCGTGCACGGAAAGCGGCGAGTCCGACGCGAACTGCACCTGCATCGCCGACAGCCTCGAGAAGAACCTCGATGCCGACACCTTCAAGGCCGTGGCCACCGCGATGGCGGCCGGCGAGGAAGCCGGCAACAAGATGATGGAAGAGTTGCCCGCCGAGAAACAGGGCGCCGTGATGGGCGCGCTGATGTCGGCCGGGATGGGTTGCATGATGGGCGGCACCGAGGGCTGACCTGCCCCCGGCGGCATGTTCCGGACGCCTGACAGAAGGAGTTCCGGTCATGGACCGTTTGCCGACACGTCTCTGGACAGAAGCCTTGATCCGGCGCGCGGAAGTCGCCGGATCAAGTGCTTTTGTCGTTCAGCATGGCGATGACAGCCGCGGCGATGTGCTGATCAAGGTGGCCCGGATGGATGGCACGGCGGCCGCCTACCTGCCATCGATGGGCCTTGATGGCGACCGGGTGTTCCTGAACCTCGCGATGCAGGGCGTCGGCCCCGATGAGGCCTCCGTCGATGAATACGTGGCCCGTGCGAAGGCGCGCGACAGGGACCTGTGGATCATCGAGATCGAAGACCGCGGGGGCCGCCACTTCCTGACGGAGCCGGTCGAGGAATAGGCGGCGTAAACGTCCTGTTTACCCAAAGACCACACTTTGCGATTCGCTGGGCTAAAAGGGGCGAGACAGCGATGCTATTCCTGTTGAACGAGTATGTGACCGAGATCGAGGCGCCTGAACTGCGCCTGCTGAAACGCGGCCCGGTGCTCGGGTTCGAGGATGTGCACGCGATGCGCGCCCGCGACGCCATCGATTTCGCCCGAGCCAGGCTGCAGGCCTGCCTTGATCAGGGCCGCCAGCCGGATGACGCGATGGTCGCAGACCTTGCCGCACTGATCATCGCCAAGACCGGCGCGAATGCCGCGCTGTTCCCTGTGCACGATGGCCGCGTGGCTGAGCCGCGTCTGACCATCCTGCCGGAATCCATTCTCGAGGCCGTCCGCGCCCGCCTTGCCGAAGGCGCTGCCCCCGACATCCGCCAGATCTGGCCGCGCGCCGCGTAAGGCGCGACGCGCTAACCGATCAGTTCGGCGCCGATGTCACTGATCGCAGATCGCGCGCTTATCAGCCGCTTACGATGAAGTTCGAGCGATGCCGTTTCGAGATGAGCCTGAACCCACTTTCGGCTCCCCTCGAAACAGATTGCTGCCTAGCTTTGTTGTCAGTTTAAGCGCTGCTAGCGCAGGCTGAGAATCTCTTTTGCGCCCGAACCAAATCCCACCTGCAGAATACAAAGCAGGGAATGGAGCGCTTAAAGCCGGAACAGATCGAAACAGGAATTCGGTCGAAGCATAATCCGGCGCTTCACGTCGGTGAGGATATCAGCGTTTTGTTCGATATGCAGCTTATGGGTGGTTGCCAGTGCGCGGCTCCGCGTGAATTGGGGATGTATGTTCTGGCCGTGTCGGCAATCGTCTCGACACGGTCGGACACGGGGTGAGGGTCAGGCTGGCCTGAATCGAAAACCCCGCAGGCAAAAGCCTCCGGCTGTTTGTGCAGCCGGAGGCATTGCATTGAATCCGACTGTCCGTCAGAAAGCTGCCTATACCCCCATGAGGAACACATCCGTCTGCGCGTCCTTATCGGACCAGATGCTGCCGTCCGGCAAGTTGCCGCCGCTGACGAAGTTCAACGGCGCCAAGCCATCGAAGCGAATGTACTCTTCCAAAAGGTTGACGTTCGGGGCAAGATACTTCGATTAGCCCGCGACCCACTGGTTCTGACGCTCCCACGGCGCATACTTGTCGCCGGCGATGAATGTGCTGAACTCGAATGACAGAGCTGATTCAGCCTCGCCATTCGTCAGCAGGTCGCCAAAGCCATACTTGCCGCCCAGCGCAAAGGACTTGGTATTCTGGGGGGCGAACTGGCTGAGCGGATTGCTTGGGTCGGGCACGGCAGAACCTAGCCAGGCGTCGGTGGTTTGCGCATTTTCCGCTAAGAACTTGAAGGGAGCCTGTTGCAGAGTTCCGTAAACGGCGTATGTAGGATTATAATCTGTGCACAGATTGAAATGAAAGACCGGATCATGTATTCAAGGATCCAGTGTCGTCCCCTAACACTGGATCCTTGCTGCAGCATGCGTCCCCACCCAGGCTGCACGCGTCTACTATTGCATCTACCGTGCCGAGCCTAGCGATCGGCGTGCCGCAGGATCCGCGCAAAAGAGTAGGTTTTATACTCGAATGGATAGACAAAAAGGCAAAATCGCCTGACCTCGTTTCAGACAGGCGCCGTTTACGCTCTGCGAGAGATTCTGGGGCGTTGTGGAATGGTCCCCCGCTCAGCAAACAGGGGCAATACGCGACCTAGCAGACGGGGATTGCGGGGCCGTGCGTTCGAAGTGCGCACGGGTCTTTCTGGAAGTTGAGTTTGGCGGGCGGGATGACCTCGAAGGGTTTCGAGGTTGGTAGAGCTGCTCGGTTTCGAATGTGACGTCGAAGATATCCTGCGCTTAGCTTTCCTTCGCCGTTGCGGGGCTACAACGTCTAGCATCGGCGCTGTCTAAAAGGAGCAGGGAGGCCAAAAAAGAGGACGGTCTTGTTCTCCAAGGCCGTCCTCAGGAATGGCAATGTCAAAATTCGGATCAGCATCCAAAGTCACTTTGGGCATTAGATCCGTAAGCGTCCGGCCTGACCGCCCCTGACGAAGTCAGGTCCTGAACTTCCAGGGCGCGAGTTCTGCGACGCGGTTGATCGGATGATCAGCGATCTGTGACAGGACGTTTGTGAGCCAGGCCTGCGGGTCGACGTCGTTGA
>JBGSOU010000011.1:0-2950 GCA_041739025.1 Hyphomonas sp. | reverse complement strand
GGCGAAGGGGTCGAGCGCAGCGGGATCAAACTGCACCGGATCATTCGGCGCGGTGATCAGCGCCCGGTGCGCCAGCCGCTCGGCGAAGTTGCGCAGCTCCCGCACGTTCCCGGGCCAGGCATGGTCCTCGATGGCGGCAATGGCCGAAGGGGCAAAGCCCGGAAAGTCCTGCGCCAGCTCCACCGCCATCCGGCGCGCGAAGAAATCCGCCAGCAGGCTCTTGTCGCCTGGACGCGCGCGCAGCGGCGGCAGGGTGATCACGTCGAACGAGAGCCGGTCGAGCAGGTCCCAGCGGAACTTTCCGGCTTCGGCGAGGCGCGGCAAATCGGCATTGGTCGCCGCGACGATGCGCACATTGGTATTCAGGACCTTCGAGCCACCGACCCGCTGGAACTCGCCATACTCGACCACGCGCAGCAGCTTTTCCTGCAGCGCCTCGCCGGCGGTGGCGATCTCGTCGAGGAAGATCGTGCCGCCATCAGCCAGTTCGAACCGTCCGCGCCGCATCTCGGTCGCACCGGTGAAGGCGCCGCGCTCATGCCCGAACAGTTCGGAATCGAGCAGCGTTTCGGTCATCGCGGCGCAGTTCACCTTCACGAACGGGCCTTCCCAGCGCTTGGACAGGAAGTGCAGACGCTCACCGACCAGCTCCTTGCCGGTGCCGCGTTCGCCGATCACCAGCACCGAGCGGTTCAGCGGCGCGACCCGGCTCGCATGCTCCAGCGCGGTCAGCCAGGCCGGGGATTCACCGATGAGCTGTGTCGTTCGATCCATCATGGTGATGATTTTAGCCAAACTCTATTGAGAATTCGACTAAATTATTCGCCGTTTTGACGAATTGATCGTGAACCGAAATCGATGTCAAACTTTTTTTCTTATATTTTTCAACGCTCTACAGAATTAATCCGAAACTGGCGCGGTCCTTGAAAACAGAAAAGGCATCAGGCGACGGGCGTTGCCACCCCAATCGAAGGACAAAAGAAGACGATGAACGACCAGGATTACCGCTACCCGCCCCGCTCAGGCTCTGGCCGCTTTGGCCGCTGGCTGTCCACGCGGTCTGCCGAAACGTGGATGTTCTTTGCCGCAGGCGTGTTCCTCGGCGGCTTCTTCTTCTGATCCCGGCCAAAGAAAGGAACTGACACATGGGTCTCTTCTCCCGCCTCTCCGACATCATCAACTCGAACCTCAACGCGATGCTTGATGGGGCTGAAAATCCCGAAAAAATCGCCCGGCTGATCATCCAGGAAATGGAAGACACACTGGTCGAAGTGCGCACCGCCGCCGCCCGCGCGATGGCCGACAAGAAGGAGATGGAACGCGACATCGTTCACTTCTCCGGCATGCGCGACGAATGGGCCGCAAAAGCCGAACTCGCCATCGACAAGGGCCGCGAGGACCTTGCCCGCGGCGCGCTGCTGGCCAAGCAGAAGGCCGAGTCCGAAATCGAACGCCGCGTCTCTGCCATGGGCTATGCCGAGGAAGCCTTCGCCAAACGTCAGGAAGACCTGACCAAGCTGCAGGCCAAACTCGACGAGGCGAAGTCCATGCACCGCGCGCTGGTGATCCGCCGCGAGGCGGCCGAGCAACGCATCCGCATGCGCAGCCAGCTGTATGATGGCCGTGCCGACGAAGCGATCGCCCGCTACGCCAATCTCGAGCGCAAGGTCGACGAGATGGAAGCCTATGCCGACGCCATCCGAGGCGGCGAACCGAGCCTGGCGCAGGAATTCGCCGAACTCGAGCAGAACGAAGCCATAGAGAAGGAACTCGCCGCGCTGAAGGCCCGCAAGGGCAAGCCCGCAGCGAAGAAGACGGAAGGCTGATCCATGCTGATGTCGATTGCAACATTGGCCGGCGTGCTCGCCCTCATCTGCGCCCCAGGCCTGATCGCGGAAAGCCGCGCCGTTGCCCGGGCCCGCAAGGCTGAGGGAGAGGCCTGATGGACGAAGCCGGCATCGTACTGATTGCCATCACGGGCACGCTTGCGCTGTTCATCATCCTGCCGGGCATGATCCTGCACTACGTCACGCTGTGGCGCCGGCAGAAAACCCTGCAGCCGGACGATGAACGGATGCTCGAAGACCTCTGGCGCTCTGCCAAGGCGATGGAACGCCGTATCGAGTCCCTCGAAGCGCTTCTCGACAAGACCGAGGCGGACGCCCCGCGCCGTCCGCCCCGGCCTTCCCGCTCAACTTTCGACGAATAGAAGAGACATCCGCCATGTCATACCGCAACGACCCCTACGCCTCGCCCAACCCCAAGCGCTTCTACCGTTCACGGACGGACAAGGTCGTGGCGGGTGTCTGCGGCGGCCTTGCCGAACGCTTCGGCTGGGACCCGCTGCTCGTGCGCATCGCTGCCGCCGTCCTGTTCTTCTTCATGGCCGGCCCGCTGATCATCGTCGCTTACGTCGTCGCCTGGGTGATCACGCCCTATGCGCCGATCGGCTATGGCAGCTTCAGCGCCGAGGAAGATGCCTTCTGGCGCGGCGTTTCCGACCGCCCCCGGGCAACCTTCGGCACCATCAAGTATACCTTCATGGATCTCGACGAGCGCCTGAAGAACATCGAACGCACCGTGACCTCGGATGAATGGCGCCTGCGCCAGGAATTCAAGGATCTCGAAAAAGGCAACTGAGGACACCCCTCATGCAACCCTCTCAACCGCTGACTTTCCGACCAAGGACCGGACCGATGACCAAGGGGACACTTCTTCGCAACAACCGGGTTCTGGGCGCGCTCGCGCTCACGGTGTTGCTCTCGGCGCTTGCCCTGTCGCAAATGCAAGGCGGCCTCTCGATGGAACTGGGCGACCTGCTGCTCAGCGTGAGCCCGCATCAGGAAGGCGGCCTTCTGGTCTCCTTCGTGCGGGCCTCCTGAGCGGGCTCAGCCGCGCCGCAGGTTGCGGAACACGAAGCGCATCGGGCTGACGGCCCGCACCGCGCCGA
>JBGSOU010000008.1:0-19651 GCA_041739025.1 Hyphomonas sp. | reverse complement strand
GCGCGGCGGGCCGTTTCCCGCGCGGTGTGGGCGCACTTGGCGCCCTGGCGCTTGTGCGGCTTGCACAGGAGGCAGCCCGAGCGGGTCGATTTCGGACCCTTGCGTTTGAAGTGTGCCATGGCCTTGCCTCCGGACCGGGCGGCGGAGTTACCAGACGCGGCTGAATGGCCGCTGAATGCCTGGCTCTAGCGCTCTTTCGGGTCGAGGGCGTCGCGCAGGCCGTCGCCGATGAAGTTCAGGCAAAGCAGCGTGACAGACATGGTGACCGCCGGGGCGATCAGCATCCAGGGCTTGTCGTCCATCATGTTGGCGCCGTCGGCAATCAGCACGCCGAGCGAGGTCAGCGGTTCGTTCACGCCGAGTCCGAGGAAGGACAGGAAGCTTTCGGCGAGGATGACGACCGGAATGGTCAGCGTCACGTAAACCGCCACCGGACCGATCACGTTGGGCAGGATGTGGCGCAGGATGATGCCGGTCTGCGACACGCCGGCGGCGCGCGCCGCCTCGATGAATTCCTTGCCCTTGATCGACAGGGTCTGGCCGCGGACGATGCGGCTCATGGTCAGCCATTCGATGGCGCCGATGGCAGCAAAGATCAGCACGATGTTGCGCTCGAACACGGTCAGCAGGAGGATGACGAAGAAGATGAAGGGCAGGGCGTAGAGGACGTCCACGATGCGCATCATGAAATTGTCGACCCGCCCGCCGAGGTAACCGGCGACGGCGCCCCAGGTCACCCCGATGACGAGGCTGACGATGGTCGCCACGATGCCCACCAGCAGCGAGATGCGCAGGCCGATCAGCAGGCGGGCGAAGAGGTCGCGGCCCTGCAGGTCGGTGCCGAGGATGTGCCAGTTTTCCAACGTGGGCGGAATGGTGCGCAGGTCGGAGATGGTTCGGAAATCATGCACCCAGATCATCGGGCCAAACGTGGCGATCAGAACGATCACGCCGAACAGGACCATCGAAAAGACGGCGGCCTTGTTGCGCATGAGGCGAAGGCGCGCATCGTCCCAGAGGGAGCGCCCGCCCTGGATGGCCTGGGTCACCGTTTCGACACGGCCGGTCGGATCAAGCAGGGGATCGAGCGAGGCCATCAGTCGTATTTCACTTTTGGATCAAGCATGGCGTACAGGATGTCGGCCACCAGGTTCAGCAGGATGATCAGGCCGGCATAGACAATGATTGCGCCCATCACGAGCGTGTAGTCGCGGTTCAGGGCGCCGTTGACGAAATAGCTGCCGAGGCCGGGCAGGCCGAACAGTTTCTCGATCACGACCGATCCGGTCATCACGCGCGCCATCGCCGGGCCGGCATACGAGACGAGCGGCAGCATCGCCGAGGGCAGCGCATGGCGGGTGATCACCTGCCATTCCGAAAGGCCCTTGGCGCGGGCGGTGCGGATATGGTTCGCGTGCATGGTCTCGATGATCGAGGCGCGCATCAGGCGCGAGATGATGGCGATCTGCGCCAGCGCCAGCGTGGCGACCGGCAGGGTCATGTTGTAGACGTTCATGCCGATGTTCGGATAGGTGCCCAGGCCGCCGACAGCGAACAGACCGGTTCCGATGGCGAAGACCAGGATCAGGATCGGCCCGATCACGAAACTCGGCACCGATATGCCGACCATCGCAATGCCCATCACGCCAAAATCGGCCGCCGAGTTTTGCCGCAGGCCGGCGAAGACGCCGAGCGCCGTGCCGAGGATCAGCGAGATGAACATGGTCAGCGCGCCAATCGTCAGCGAGACGGGCAGGCCATCGGCGATCAGGTCGTTCACGCTCTTGCCGAGCGTCTTGTAGGACGGGCCGAAATCACCCTGGATCACGCCGCCGACATAGCTGAGGTATTGTTCGTGCAGCGGCTTGTCGAGGCCGAACTTCTCGGCAATCGCGGCCTCGGTGGCCGGCGGCAGCTTGCGTTCGCCGTCGAACGGTCCACCCGGCGCGGCGCGCATCATCAGGAAGGCCATCGTGATGATGGCCAGCATGGTGGGAATCGCAATCAACAGGCGCCGGAACGTATAGCCCCAGGGAATCCTTCGAAAAGCGCGTTGCAGCATCGTCACGGAACGGAAATGCCTCTGGTCACAACAGGTTGAATGGTTCGAGCGTCAACGCCCGCTTGGCAGGGGCCCTTACATTCCTTAGCTTGTGAAGCGCAGTGATCAAGCGATGTCCTGCATTCAAGGAGACTGCACCCATGGCCGATATCCGTCAGGTCACGCCCGATTTCGCGGTTGCGCCGCAACTTACGGAGGCGGATCTCGAAGCCGTCGCGAAGGCCGGCTTCAAGACTCTGGTCGCCAATCGCCCGGATGGGGAAGGCGGGGTGGACCAGCCGCGCATGGGCGCGATTCGCGCGAAAGCCGAATCCCTGGGCCTGAAGTTCGCCGCCCTGCCGTTTTCCGGTGCGCCAACGCCGGAAATCGTCGAGCGAATGGGACACATTCTCAACGAGGCGCCGCAGCCCGTGCTGGCCTATTGTCGCACCGGGACGCGCTCGATCACGGCCTGGGCGCTGGTCCATGCCGGACAGGGGGCCGGCGACGACATCATCGAGGCCGCAGCAGGGGCGGGCTACGATCTCTCGAGCCTGCGCGAACTGCTGTGAGGCGTTGCAGCTGACACAGTCGCGCCGCAAAGCAGGTATTGAAGCCGAAGCGGAGGCGTGCGAGGCGTCCGCCCCTGAAAACAATCCGGCCAGCGCAAGCGGCAAACCGGGAGTAGAGATCATGTCAGGCCGGATGTGGACCGACGATTTCAAAATCGATCAGGGCGTGATCCTGGTCAAGAAAACCGGCGCGCGAATCGTGCCCGACATGGCTCTGCTGCACAGCATCTTCACCTGGTTCTGCTTTTACTTCTTCGTTCAGAACTGGCGCACCTGGCGCCTCATTACCGGGCACAAACGCCCGACCATCGCCTTCTTCCCGGACAAGCCGCGGCCGTGGTATTTCATCTGGTCGGTGATGCATGTGTCCGGCGCCAAGCTGGTTGAAGACGCCGCCTCCGCCGACATCGTGATGCAGTTTGACGATTCGACGGAAACCGTGAACGGCGCCCCGGCGGTGAAGCCGGGCGCCCGCATGTTGAACTTCAACTGCAATGACATTTCCAAGTCGCGCGTCGCGCAGGCCTTCGAACACGCGGCCGGCTATTCGCTCAGCGTGGACCCGCTGACCTTCCCGGGCCGCATGGTGGAGAAATCCGAAGCCAACGCCGCCCATGACGGCCGCATCATCGAAGGCCCGCTGGACGCTGCGGTCCCCGGCAAGGCCTATCAGCGCCTGATCGACAACGAGATCGCCGGCGGCCTGGTCGAAGACCTGCGCTGCTGCCTCGTCGGCGGAACGCCGATCGTCGTGTTCCGCAAGCGCCGCCCGCTTGAGCGCCGCTTTTTGAACGAGAATGTCCAGGTTTTGCTCGACGAGCCCAAGAATTGCTACTCGGCTGATGAAATCCGCGTGATCGAGGCCTTTGCGGCAGAGATCGGGCTCGACTGGGGTGGGGTTGATGTCCTACGCGATCGCACGACAGGACGGATTTTCATCGTCGATGCGAACAAGACGGACATGGGTCCGCCGGTGGCGCTGAAGCTGGGCAGCAAGTTGCGGGCAACGCGGCGGATGGCCCGGGCTTTTGCCGAGACCTTCGCACCGAAGAAGCGTTGATCCGCGCCGGTCGTCCGTCAGCTGAAGGTTTCTGAACGCATGGCCATTCCCTACGTCCGCGGCATCGAGTTCGAATACGGCCGCGTGGACCAGATCTCCCCGCTGGTGCGCCGCGTGATTGCCAACAATCCCGGCCCGTTCACCTATGTCGGCACGGGGGTCTATATCGTCGGCAAGGGCGAGGTCGCGGTGATCGATCCCGGCCCGATGAAGGATGAGCATTTCGAGGCCCTGAAAGCCGCGCTGCAGGGCGAACGCGTCACGCACGTGCTGGTCACCCACGGCCATTCGGACCATTCCCCGCTGGCGACGCCGCTGGCCGAATGGGCCGGCTGCAAGACCTATGCGAAGGATTGCGGCGTCCATACCGCCAAGGATGAACTCGGCAGTCCGGATGATCTCGGCTTCACGCCGGATGTGCGGGTGGGCGACGGGGATGTGCTGTCCGGGCCCGGCTGGACGCTCGACGTGATCGAGACCCCCGGCCATACGATCAACCACCTCTGCTTCGGCCTGCGCGAAGAGAATGCCTGCTTCACCGGCGACCACATCATGGGCTGGTCGACGACCGTGGTGGCGCCGCCGGATGGCTGCATGGGCGCCTACATGCACAGCCTCGAGAAGGTCCGGGCCATCGGCTTCGAGACGCTCTGGCCAACGCATGGCGACGCGGTGCGCGGCAAGGCCTTTGTCGAGACCTTCATCACCGAATACGCCAATCACCGCAAAGCGCGCGAAGCGGCGATCCTGGCCGAACTGCGCGGCGGCGAGACCTCGATCCCCGCCATGGTCGCGCGGATGTATGCCGATGTGGACCTGCGCCTGCATCCCGCCGCCGCGATGAGCGTGCTGGGCCACATGCTGGACCTGATCAAACGCGGCCTGGTGGCAACCCCGGACGCCGCGCCTACGGTGCGCTCGCGCTTTGATCTGGTCGCCGCGCGCGCCTGAAACTTGGTCATCCGGCGTTCAGGGCAGCGCCTTAAGGCTATGCAATCTCGTGTGCCTCTGGCAGCTAGGGGGCAACGCTCAACGAATTGAACGCGGGAAGACGCCTCAGGCGCGCCGGCGTTCCAGACCAGGGGATGCCATCCGATGATCATGCGCCGTACGCTTCTGTCCGTTTCCATTCTGGCGCTTGCCGCCTTCAGCCTCGCCGCTTGCGGCGGTGGCGGCGGGACGAAGGAGAAGCCCGGCGATGTGCCGACCCTGCGGCGCGGCATCTCGGCCCAGGTCGATACGCTCGACCCGCACAAGTCCTCGGCCGCCTGGGAGAACATCATCATCGGCGACATGATGATCGGCCTGATGACGGATGGCGCCGATGGCAAGCCGCAACTCGGCATGGCCAGCAGCTATGAAGTCGACGCAACCGGCACCGTCTGGACCTTCAAGCTGGGCGATTACGTCTGGTCGGACGGCCAGCCGGTGACCGCCAACGACTTCGTCTTCGCCTTCCGCCGCCTGCAGGATCCGGCGGTCGCCTCGCAATACGCCTCGCTGCTCTGGCTGGTGAAGAACGCCGAGAAAGTGAACGCGCTGGAACTGCCGCCCGAAGAGCTCGGCATTCGCGCCATTGATGACAAGACGGTCGAGATCACGCTGGAATACCCAGCGCCTTACCTGCTCGGCCTGCTGACGCATTACACGACTTTCCCGGTGCCGCAGCACGTGGTCGAACAATACGGAGATGCGTGGATCCAGCCGCAGAACATCGTCGTCAACGGTCCCTACAAGCTGGTCTACTGGCGCACCGGTGACCAGCTGGTGGCCGACAAGAACCCCACCGGGTTCGGGGCCGCCGAGGCCTGCTTCGACCGCGTCGCCTATTTCGAGATCGCCGACGAGAACGCCTACGAGAACAAGATTGCGGCGGGCGAACTGGACGTCAACAACGTCTTCTCCGGACCGCGCCAGAGCGAGATCGAGGCGAAGTTCCCGGGCTGGGTTCGCACCACGCCGGGCCTGCTGACGACCTATTGGAGCTTCAACCAGACCAAGCCGCCCTTCAACGACGTGCGGGTGCGCAAGGCGCTGGCCATTTCGCTCGACCGCGAGTTCATGGTGCGCAACGTGATGACGCCGGGCTTCGTGCCGGCCTATGCGCTGGTGCCCCCGAAGATCGCCAATTATGACGTGCCGCGCCCGGAAGTGTCCTGGAAGGACCAGCCGCGCGCCGAACGGCTCGCCGAGGCGAAACGGCTTCTGGAAGAGGCCGGGTTCGGTCCGAACAACCCGCTGAAATTCGAATTCATTCATCGCAATACGGGCGATAACCCGAAGGTGGCCCCCGTCGCGCAGTCCAACTGGGCCGAGATCGCGCCCTGGGTTCAGCCGGAAATCGTGCGCCAGGAAACCAAGGTTCTGTATTCGCGCCTGCGCCTCACCGACTTCCAGATTTCGGATGGCGCCTGGCTCGCGGATTTCGATGACCCGATCAACTTCCTTTACCTGCTCGATTCGAAAACCGGACAGCAGAACTATGGCAAGTATGCCAACCCGGAATATGACGCGCTGCTCGCCGACGCCAAGAACCAGCTCGACCTGACAAAACGCGCCGAGCTTTTCGCGGAAGCCGAAAAGCTGATGCTGGAGGAGTATCCGATCACGCCGATGTGGGTGCAGGTGACACAGAACCTTGTCGACCCGACACTGACCGGCTGGGAAGAGAACGCCAAGGACAACCACCGCTCGCGTTTCCTCTGCCGTGAAGGCATGAAAACGCCCTGAGACGGCTCCTGGGGGAGGGCTCCGATGGTGAGTGAAACCGAAGCGGCCGGCATGGCAGCGATTGGCGGACTGGACGGCGGACACCACCACCCGGTGCAGAGCGGAACGGCGTGCCAGAACTGCGGCACGCTGATACCGGTCCGTTTCTGTTCGGCTTGCGGGCAGCTTGGCACGGATTTTCACCGGCCGGTCTGGGACCTCGTTGCCTCGAGCATCGGCGACATGTTTGCGCTCGATGGCCGTTTGTGGCGCACCTTGCCAAAACTGTTGCTGCGGCCCGGCCGGATGACGCGGGAATACATCGATGGCAAGCGCGCCCGCTTTGTGCCGCCGTTCCGTCTGTTCCTGCTGACCTCGGTGATCTTTTTCCTGGCCATGTTCTGGGTGCTCGAACACCAACCCTGGCTGAAGGAGCTGAAGTTCACGCCCGGCAGCGTGCCGTCGGGGGAGTTCGTGCTCGGCGGCGATACGCGGATCAATCTGAACCGGCCGGCCGATCTTGATTCGCTCACCGCGCAACTGGCGAAGCCCGATCTGACCCCTGACCAGCGGGCCGAGCTGGAACAGGCACTCGAGACCGCCGGCAATGCGGCCACCCTGATGTTCCAGCCGGATGGTTCGATTGACCGCGAGGCGCTGCGCCTGTCGGTGATCGAGTCCAATCCGGACATGACGCCCGCCGAACTTGTCACGGCGCAAGCCGCCGCCGAGCGGTTCGCCAATCTTTATGAAAACCAGGAGCGGTTCGGCGCCCGGATGAAGGAATGGGCGCCGCGTTTCACCTTGCTGTTCCTGCCGATCTTCTCGTTCCTGCTGGCCCTGTCCTATGCCTGGCACCGCAAGCGCTTCTTTTACGATCACCTGATCACGGGCCTGCATTTCCAGACCTATGTCTATGTGCTGCTAACCCTGGTGCTCGTCCTGACGGCGCTGGTGCCGGCGTCCGCGCCCTTCGCAAGCGGCGCGGCCCTCCTGATCCTCTATGCCTACCTGATGCGGATGTTGCGGGTGACTTATGACACCGGGCACATCCTGTCATTCCTGCGCACGGGGTTCCTGCTGACAGCCGCCTTCATCGTCCTGACGCTGCTCGCGATTGGACTGGTCGTGCTCAGCTTTTTCCTGACGTGACGTAAGGGAGGCTAGTTGACGCGGCGCACACGGATACCGGTGCCGCCGCCGATCGTCATCAGGAAGCTGCCGAGTGCGGCCTTGCGGATCGTTGCTTCTTTCGCCTTGCGGATTTTCGAGCGCGAAATTTCCTCGGAATCGATCTGTTCCCAGACCTGGCCGTTCTCCAGCGTGATCTGTGCCTTCCGCGTGACCCGGTTGACCGAAATTGAGGCAATCGGGAGCGTAACCTCATCGACTTCCTGAGTGAGTGGCTTTTCGGCGTCTTCGCTACGTCCAAAAACCTGGCTCAGTGACGGCAGCGAGAAGCCAAAGGACTCGCGCTCAAGCTTCTCGATCGTGGCGACATCGACAGTGCGTACTTTGCCCGCCGATTCTGCGGTTTGCAGGTCGGCTACAGCCTTGTCGTAGCAGGCGAGCCGGGCTGTATCGTCGGCGATGGCAGCGCATTGGTAGACTCCCTCTGTCGGGCGCGCTGGCGCCGCTTCCGCAGCGCCCGAGAAAAGCGTGCCGGTCGCAAAGGAAATGCCTGTCAACACCGCCATGTGCTGAAACTTCATAATGTCCTCCAGATCCAGATACCGATGATATTTCCAAGCGATGGATAGCGCAAAGGGCACGTTGATGCACGAACCGGCTGCAGCACGAAAATATAACTGATGCCTTTGTGTCACACTTGCACCAATTCGCCATGTTTTGCCGTTTCCGAGCATTGACGCCCCCCGGACCGGTATCGTTACTAAAACGCAAGGTCTGGCTCCGGGGAGTCGGATTGCCCGCGAGGGGCGGGAATATTTTTTTCACATTGGAGGTTTCAGGTGAGCGAGAAGAATTGGAAGACACGTCTTCTTACGTCTTCGGTGTTTGCGGGTGCGTTGATCGCAACTGCTGCACTGCCGGCGATTGCACAGACGGAAGATGAAGCAGTTGCAACCACTGCGCCTGTCGCAGACGAGACTGAAGCGCGTCAGGAAAAAGTGACGGTCACGGGGTCGCGCCTTGCGCTTGCCGACTTCCAAGCGATCAGCCCGACAACGTCAGTGTCGTCGGAAGCAATCGAGCTGAACGCCACGCTCTCCATTGAGACGCTTCTCAACGAGCTGCCGCAGGTGATTCCGGGTAACACCGTTACCTCGAACAACTCGGGCGGTGAAGACTTCGCAACCATCGACCTTCGCGGTCTCGGTCCGTCACGTACGCTCGTCCTTGTGGACGGTGGACGGGTTCCAGGATCCTCCGCATCTGGCGTGGTTGACCTGAACTCGATCCCGGCAGGCTTGATCGACCGGGTTGAAGTCGTGACCGGCGGCGCATCGGCCGTGTACGGTTCGGACGCTGTTGCGGGCGTCGTCAACTTCATCCTGAAGGACGACTACGAAGGCGCAGAAATCACCGTTGGTGGCGGCGGCGGTTTCGACGGCAACGCTCAATACGAAACCATCGACTTCCTGTTCGGTGGCAACTTCGACAACGGCCGCGGCAACCTCGTGACCTATGCTTCCTACTTCAACCGGGACGGTGTGAAACAGGGCGCTTATGATTACTCGCGCGTGTCGCAAGCGCTCGTGTATGGCTATCAGTATGACTACTCGACAAGTTCGGGTCGTTACACCGGCGTGATCGCAGCGGACAGCCTTGAGGAATACTTGGCTGCCCGCGCAGCGCTGCTGGCTCTTCCGGCTAACGCCGATCAGGTCAACTTCGCTGGCACGTTCGTTGGTGGTGGTTCGGCAACGCCGCCTTGGGGTCAAATTCTCAACAGCGCAAGCAACCCGTTCACGAACCTTTCGACCAACGCGGCGACAGCTGGACAATTCGCTGCGGCGAACACGGATTGCGACACTTCGACTGCGGCCGTTGCTGTCAACACGGGCAACCTGTCGTTCAACGATGCGGGCCAACTGACGCCTTACTTCAGCGCGCGCGGATGCGCCGTGCCGATCCGGGAAAATGGTTCATCGCGCTACAATTACGCGCCGGACAACTACATCTACCTGCCTGCCGAGCGCTGGGGTATCCAGACTTTCGGTAACTACCAAGTGACTGACGACATCAGCATGAAAACGATGTTGTCCTATGTCCGTAGCCGTACTGAGATCGAGTTGGCCGCGACGCCGCTTGCCCTGTCCACTGGACTGGTTATTCCGGTTGCCGCACAGGCTGTCTCGGGTGCCGACGGCATCATGGGTACGGCAGATGATCCGCATCCGGATCTGGTGGCCGCATTGATGTCTCGCGCTGACCCGGACGCTGATTTTACCTACAACTGGCGTTCGACCGGGCTCGGCAACCGTAAAGGCGAGTTCCTGAACTCCAACTTGCTCGCCCGTGTTGATTTCATGGGGAACTTCTCTGAAAACTGGGAGTGGAACGCCAGCTTGGGCTGGGGCCAAGGCCAGTTCAACTCCACTGGTGAGAATAACGTGAACCGCGTGGCTCTCCTCCAGGGGATCTTGGGCTGCGACAACATCCCGGTTTCTGCGCGGCTTACCAACTGTGTTGATGTCGACATTTTTGGAGCCGGCTCACAAAACTTGCCGACTGAGGCTGCAAGCTTCATCCGGACGAACATTTCATCGACCCAGACGATCGAACAGACATCGATCAGCGGGTTCGTTCGCGGTGACCTGTTCAATCTGCCAGCCGGACCTGTGTCGACTGTTCTTGGTGTCGAGTATCGCGCCGATGATGTTTCGCTCATCACCGACGATGCGCAGCGCCGGGGTGAGATTGCCGGTTTCAACGCTGCCCAGAACATCTTCGGCAGCCTTGATGTCTACGAGGCGTATACTGAGGTGGGCGTTCCTATCCTCGCGGACCTGCCGGGTGCCGAGGAACTCGCTCTTGAGCTCGGCTACCGGGTTTCGGACTACTCCACTGTAGGAAGTGCCGAGACCTATAAAGTCGGTCTTCGGTATGCACCGGTGGAATGGCTTCGGTTCCGCGGGGTCTTCAACAAGGCTGTTCGTGCTCCGTCGGCCCTGGAAACCTTCCAGGCTGGTGACCAAGGGTTCCCTTCTTACACAGAGCCCTGCCGCGCGAGTGCAACGAATGCGAGCGCCGCCCTCCTGGCGTTCTGCACCACAGACGGCAACATCGGGTCGGGCTTCGTGCCGGCTGCTAACGCGTCCACTTTTGCGGCTTTGAACAGCCAGGTGCAGAGCTTCTCGTTCGGGAACCCTGACCTTGGTTCCGAAGAAGCGGAAACTGTGACTTTCGGCGTTGTCTTCGAGCCTGATTGGCTGCCCGTTGGCCAATTCCGGTCGACGGTTGACTACTATGAAATCAAAGTTGACAGCGCGATCATTCCTCGCGGTGCCGGTACGCTTCTGTCGTCCTGCTACGGCAATCTCGGGGCAACGGCTCAGTCGGCTGCAGATTGCCAGAGAATTGTTCGTGACCCGGCGACCGGGCAGATTTTCTCGATCGATACAACTCTGGTGAACGCGATTGATGCGCTTGAGATCAAAGGCGTTGACGTCCAAGTCGATTATGAATTCGAACTGGATGAGTTCCTGAAATCTGTGCCTGGAACGGTTGGATTGAACGTTCTGGCGACCTTCACTGAAGAGTGGAACAGCTTTGGTACCGATATTGTGGGTACAACTGCAGCAGGCGTGTCGGGAGCAATCCCGGACCTCAAGACGGTGACTTCTGTCGACTATCGTCTCGACGATTGGACCATCCAACTTCGGCATAACTTCGTGCCGGGGCTCAAGCAGGACTATGACGGCGGTGACTTCGAAGGAACTCTGGCGCCTGACACCCCTGAGCTGTCGAACTTTGATGTTTCGGTTGCGTGGGACGTTTCTGACCGCCTTCGCTTGGTTGGCGTGATCAACAATCTCACGGACGAGTTCCCGCCGCAGACGATCACCGGTACGTTTGACCAGGCCAACACCGACTCGGCGCTCTATGCGCCTTGGGTGATCGGCCGGACGTTCTCGGTCCAGGCCCGTCTGAAGTTCTAAGCTTCAGTCGATCCAATTCAGAGGGCGGCAGGGAAACCTGCCGCCCTTTTTCTTTTGGGTTGGAGTCAAGGGAGCGTGCTGCGCATCGGGCTGATGCTGAGGGAGCCGGTCAGGCGGCCTGCATATCTGAAAAGAAGGCGTTGCCGGTCTCGGGCGCGTGGCAGTCTACCAGACCGGATCGCCGGCGGCGTCCACGAATCCCAACTGTTCGAGCCGTTCGCGCAAGGGTTCGAATTCGCGTGCATAAGTGCGCCAGGCGCCGACGCCCTGGCTGTTGATCGGATTGCGCACCTGGGTGCTCGACGCGGTCGAAACGCCGCCTTTGGCCTTGTGCGGCGAAAGGCAGGCTTCGTGGAACGTCAGGCCCGTTTGTTCGAGCAGCGCCCGGATCTCGGATTCGGAATCCGCGATCAGCCTTTCCAGCGTAACTTCGACAAATACTTTGCCGAGTTCGGAGCGCCAATGATCCGTCAGCTGACGGTAGAGCCCATAGGCATTGGCGAGGTCTTCAAAGCGGTAGGACCAAGTATAGGAACTTTCGCCAAACAGGATCTTATAGGCGCCAAACAATGAATCCATCGGCGCGCGGCGCAGGTGCACGATGCGTGCCTGGGGGAAAGCGCGGCGCATGGCACCGACGAGGTGGTAGTTCTGCGGCAGCTTTTCGGTGAAGAAGCGGGTCGTCGCGCCCCGGTACTCGAGGCCGCGGAGATAGAACGCCGCAACTTTGCTCCAGTCCACACCGCCCATGCTGGCGACGGTGTTGATGTCGAGATCACCGAACCGCGACAACTCCAGCGCGTCGCGGATGGCCAGCGCAAGGCCGTGCGTCTCGCCCATGTCGGTGACATCGGGGTGGGCGGAAAAGATACGTTCGACGAGGGTTGTGCCCGACCGCGGCAGTCCGACGATGAAAATGGGGGTTGGCCCATCCGTTTCGGCCACCGGCTGATCGAGCCCGCCGCTGAACCGCTTGATCAGCGATTGCGTATAGGCGCGGCGATCTTCGTAAGGGTAGGGCGCAGCTGCGTGAGCGAGGCGGGCCCCTTCCGCCAACGCGGACCAGGCGAGGGCATGGTCGCCGATGTCGTGGGCTTCCTTGAACAGGGCGTAGAACAGACGCGTACGATCAATGTCCGGGAGGGGCGCCGACCGCAGGGCCGCCTGGATTGCGTCGATATGGTTTTGGTCTTGGGTCCATTTGCGGCAGTCTGCCAACGAATAATAGGCGAGCGCATGACCGGGTGCGAAGGACAGCATCTTTTCGAAGCCGAAGATCGCTTCGTCGATGTGGCCGAGGTGGCGATGGGCGAGCGCGCGATTGTAGAAGGCGGCGGGGTCCTGCGACAGGTGCTTCACAGCTTCCTCAGCGTGCACCAGCGCGACTTCGAACAGGCCGCTCGTCGTATACGCGTTTGACAAAACGTCGTGCTGGCGCGGGCCCAAGCGTCCGAGCGAGCTGACGCGGCGGCCGAGTTCGACGGCTTCGCCGCACCGGCCGCGATTGGCCAGCACGCGGCAACGCTCGATTGCCAAAAGCGTGTAGGCCGGATCCGACTCCGGCAAGGCGGCCAATGCGTCGCCAAGCGCGCGGTCATCGTCCCCGCTGCCCATGCGCATGAGAGCAGCGCACAAGAGAACCCATGCTTCGGCCCGGTGCCGGTCAACTTGCAGCACGGCTTGGGCAATATCCGCCGCTGCGGGCAGATCGCCGCGCCGCAAGCGGCTCTGGCCTTCGTTCAGAAGGCCGGCAATCTGTGCAGGCGACGGCGGCGTTGCGCGGGTTTCGGGAGGTCGGTTCATGCCGGCGTTGTTAACGGCTCCAGCGGGGCGGGTCACTACCAAAACTCCTTGACGCAGGAGCCCGGCGCCCGATTATCTACCCATAGGGCGTTGAATTTATCTAATTAGAGCGGGAGCATTCCTCATGCATGTAAAACGGCTCGGCGCAGCCATCGCTGCAATCGTACTGGTGGGTCTTGGAGGCGGGCTGACCGCCGCTTCGGCCGAAGGCACGGCGGCGCGTGCGGATGTCAGCGCTTTTGTTGGCTATGAAACATTCCGGTCGGCAACCTTGTCGCCGGATGGCCGCTATGTGGCGGGCATCCTGCGCGACGCGGATGGCGACATGTTGATCATCCACGATCGCACCACCCGCGTGACGCGGCCCATCCAGCGGGCGCGCAGCGACCAGAACCTTGAACTGACGTTTGTTCAGTTCAAGGGCGATGACCGGCTGATCTTCGGCCTTCAGCAGAAATTTCAGATCGTGCAGGGCAAAGGCTCGCGGACGATGAAATCAGCTGACCCGGCTGATCTCGGCTACTCTTACACCAGCCGTGTGTTCACCAGCAATCTCGATGGAAGCGATCTCAAATCGCTGTATGATCCGGCGTCGGAGCAAGGCTTTCCGCGCTGGGTGACGGCCAGCATCGCGGAGATTCTGCCGGAAGACGCCGAGCACGTGCTGATGCAGACGCCATCGACCGGCGGCACGCAGCTTCGCAAGATCAACGTCCGGACCGGCAAGTCGTCGATCCTCGAAACCGGAAGCCAGGACACCATCGGCTTCGTTCTCGACAACCAGCAAAAGCCGGTCCTGCGCGAGGACTCGGTCGCGGGCGGCAAGGGCACGGCCTGGTTCCGCCGGGACGCCAAAGGAAAATGGATCGAGGTTGTCCGGTTCCGCGGCGAGGAACGCGCCAACGGTGCGCCGGACTTTGAAGGCCTTGGCCGCGGCCCGCGTCCGGGAACGGCGATCGTCAGTGCCCGTCCAAATGGCCGCGATACCAACGGCCTCTATGTTTATGACGCCGCCTTGGGCAGCTATGCCGAGCCCATCTACGAGCATGACCTGTTCGACGTTTTCAACGTGATGCGCAACCCGTCGAACGGCGAAGTTGTCGGCGCCTGCTATGACGGGTTCAAATGGCAGTGTGCGCCGGCCGATCCGGTCCTCGCCAATCATTGGCTGGCCCTTCAGGATGCCATCGGCGAAGACTTCAATGTCCGGCTGGCGAGCGGCGGAAGTTTGAATGGTTCGGTCCTATTGATGGTGGACGGACCCAAGGAGCCGGGCGCCTACTACATCTACGACACCAAGGGCCGCGCGCTTGAGCGGTTCCAGTCGACCCGCACTGACATTGACCCCTCGCTGCTGCCGTCAATGATGGTGGTTGATTACAAGGCAACCGATGGCACCGACATGTGGGGTTATCTCTGGCTGCCGCCGGGCGCCACCAAAGAGACTCGCAACCTGCCGACCATCGTGTTGCCGCACGGTGGCCCGGAGTCTCGTGACACCTGGGGCCGAGACCCGATGGCCGGCTACTGGTCTTCGCAAGGCTATGCCGTGTTCCAGCCGCACTTCCGCGGTGGGTCGGGCACGGGGCGTAAATGGGTTGAGGCCGGCCATGGCCAGTGGGGCCAGCTGATCCAGAACGATATCAATGACGGAACGCGCGCGATGGTTGCGGCGGGCTATTCCGATCCTAACCGGATCTGTGTCGCCGGCTGGTCGCATGGTGGGTACGTGGCGTTTACGGCCAGCTACCGCGACGCGGACATCTATAAATGCTCGCTGGCGGGTGCCGGGGTGTCGGATCTGCGCGCCATGCAGGCCTGGGTGCGTCGTGAACAAGGCGGCACACAGAGCGTTTCCTACAAATACTGGTCTGAAGCGATCGGTGACCCGAATGCGGATGCCGACAAACTCAACCGCTATTCGGCCAACCAGAATGCGGACAAGGTGGGGATGCCGCTATTGATCGTCCACGGCGAGCTTGACGTAACGGTGCCAGTCGAACAATCCGAAATGATGGTCGCGTCTATGAAGAAGGCCGGCAAGCCGTATGAGTTCATCGAACTGAAGGGCATGGACCACTATCTGCGCCGCGATCAGGGCGACGATTGGACCATCGTTCTGACCAAGGGCAAGGAATTCTTCGAAAAGCATATCGGTCCCGGCTGGACACCTCCGTCGCCCTGAACAACTGGCCCGAGCGAACATGAAGGGGCCCGTCCGGATGCTGCCGGGCGGGCCCTTTCAATCGGGCGCGATGTCAAACGCGACGCTGATACGCTCGGCGTCTTCCGTGAAGGCGTTTACGCCATGCCACATGTAGGATGGGAACAAGACGAGGCGGCCCGGCTTGGGGCAAACCGAGCGCTCGGGATCAATGCCTGCGACGGGGTAGAACGGCGCACCGAAAGTGATCCAGCCCTCCTGGGAATTGCTCTCGGGACGGACGGATGAGGGAACCACGACATAGAAGGCAGTCGAGATCCAGCCTTCCGGGTGGATGTGGTTGACATGGCTGCCGCCCTTCACGAGGCGCACAGACCAACAGCCCTGCATGCGCCACCGGCCCTTGTTTTTCGCGAGATAGGGATGCGCAGGATCGTGGCCAAGCCCGTCAAGGTATTGGCGGATGGGACCCTGCATCGCCGCGAAGAGTTTTTCGATCAGGGGGTCCTGCGGCACGTCGGGGTTCAGCTGGAGCTGCGAGCCGCCACGTAGGGACTGATCAAGCGGGTGATTGCTGAAACCATGCAGTTCGCGTAACCGGCTGGCAAGCGCGAAAATGAAATCGTCCGTCGTCTGGAAGCCTTCGGGAGGTGGAAGGTCGAAGGCTTGGACAAAGCGGTCGTAGTCGTAATTCTTGCGATATGAAGGATCGTCGGCAGCGCGGCGGGCGACGGCGTCTACCGCGATCCACTCCTGATCAGCGGGGTCGAGTCCGAGGCCCCAAGCCGCGTGGACGAGCGCCTCGTGCGGCGCGCCGGCGGATAGCAGAATGCTAGCTGCATTGCGCCGAACCCAGTCGGTTCGCGGCAACTGGGCGGCTGAGACACGCGCGAGATGCGCGGCTTCATCGTGGCGGCCGAGAGCGGAGAGCACGATGGCGCTGGCGCTTGCAAGGTGGGGAGAGGGTTGGAGACGGCGCAAGTCTTCAAGGCGCGCGAGGGCCTCTTCGAATCGGCCAGCTCGGCGCAGCAAATCAGCGGCGGCAAGACCCAAGGGGAAGTTGCCGGGGCGGGCATTGGCCGCGGCAATCAGGTCGTCGGCGAATGTGTCCTTTTCGCCTGCCATCCAGGCGATCATGGCGAGCGCGCGGTGAAGGCTCGGGTCAACCGGAAACCGTCGGAGTGCGGACGAAAGCAGTTGGCGTGCGTCGGCGATCCGCCCCGATCCGACGAGCGCGCCAGCGTGCATTTCTATGGCAGGCGGAAAATCTGCATACCTGTGGAACACCGGTTCGGCTTCGGGCCATTGGCCGGAATGGCCGAGCCCTGTCGCTCGGATCAGAGCCAGATTGCGGCTGGACGGGTTGACGGCGAGCCCCCGGCCAGCGGCCTCGGCGGCTTCGCTCCAACGCCCGGTCTGGCGCAGGGCATCCGCTTTCAGGGACCAGAATTCAAACCCCTGCCGCGCCGAGGCCGGCAGGCGCGAGAGCGACTCGAGCGCCATTGAAAACTTGCCAGCCTGGATCAACATCAGGGTCCGGCGCAAAGCGACACGGGGCTGCGCATCGCTGCCGGCCTGCTCCAGGGCCAGGGCGCCTTCCAGTGCGAGGCCTTGCGCAAATCGGGCTTCAGCCAGGCCTTCTAAGATTCGGGACCGGGCAGCGGGTTGGCTGGCCGCATCCAAGGCCAGCACAAAATCGGCCTCAGCGCCGGGGGCGTCGCCGGCCTTCAGGCGAGCGAGAGCCTGATGTTCAAGAGGGCTTGGGCCTGCATTCGTCATCGTTTCAGATTAGCGCCCTTTAGCCGGCGCGCCAGCGGGCATACAGCGCGGTGGGGAGGAGGCGGTCGGAGCCGGATTGTGGGAGGGCCATTTCGCCTTGCTCCATGACGCCGCCGAAGGGCGCCATGCGGTCGGCCAGGGTCTGGGCGAGGGCGAGGTAGGACAGGCGCACGGCGTAGGCGGTGGTGATGACGAAGAGCGGCCGGTCGGTCAGCAGGGACTGCACGCCGTCGAGCAGGGCCGGCAGGTCTTCCTCGAAGCGCCAGGTCTCATTGTTCGTGCCGCGCCCGAATTTTGGCGGGTCGAGCACGATGGCGTCATACTTGCTGCCCCGGCGCTGTTCGCGCGCGACAAACTTCATCGCGTCGTCGGCGATCCAGCGGATCGTCTGGTCGCCCAGGCCCGAGAGCGTCTGGTTGTCCTTGCCATAACCGTTGGATTTGGGGCTCGCATCAAGGTGCACGACCTCCGCGCCGGCGGCCGCGCAGGCGAGCGACATCATGCCGGTATAGCCGAACAGGTTCAGCACTTTCACCGGCCGGCCGGCGGCGCCGATCTGCGCCTGCGCAAACCGCCAGTGTACGGAGTGTTCCTGGAACAGGCCCATGTGACGGAAGGCGGTCCGCCGGGCGGTAAAGGTGAGGCCGTTCCAGCGCATCGGCCAGCTTTCGGCAGCGCGCGAGGAGAGGATTTCCCACTGGCCCGCGCCGTCCTCGTCCGGCCCCTTGGCGGCAAAACGGGCATCGGCTTTCCAGCTCAGCACGGGTTTGGCCGGGTTCCAGAAGGCCTGCGGGTCCGGGCGGATGACGGTCTGGCTGCCAAAACGCTCGAGCTTTTGCAGGTGGCCGCTGTCGAGCAAGGCGTAGTCGTCCCAGTCATCGGCGATGAGCAGGCGGGTTTCGGTTTTCATCAGGCATATCCCCGCTGGCGCCAGGCTTCATAGATCATGAGGGCGGTCGCCTGGGCGAGGTTCAGGCTGTCGGCGCCGCCGCGCATCGGGATCAGGGAGAGCGTATCGCAGGCGGCTTCCACGTCCGCCGGAAGGCCCGCCTGTTCGTTGCCCATCAGGATCACGGAAGGCTTCGTGAACGGCGCGCCGTCGTGGCGGACGGTGCCGTTGACGCTGGCGGCGGTGAGGCTCAGGCCGTGCTTGCGGCGCCAGGCCTCGAAGACGGGGAAACTCGCATTGGCAAAAGGCATGTCGAAGAGTGAGCCCATGGAGGCGCGCACGGCTTCGAAGCTGTAGGGGTCGCAGCAGGTACCGACGAGAATGACACCGCTGGCGCCGGCGCAGTCGGCGGTGCGCAGTATGGTGCCCAGATTGCCGGGGTCGCGCACTTCATAAAGTGCCACATAAAGCGGCGCGCCGGATTTGGGCGCGGGCAGGGCTTCGGGGGCGAGATGGCGCTGGCGGAAGGCGGCAACGACGCTTTGGGCGTTGTCCTTCTGGGTGATCTTGGACATCAGCCGCTCAGGCGCCAACACGACTCGGGCGCCGGTTTTCTCGGCCTCGCGGGCAAGGGCGGCGATATGGGGGCGATCAGCCATGTCTGCCGCAATCACAACAGTTTCCGCCGCCCAGCCCCGGGCCAGGCCCTCGCCCACGATGCGCGCGCCTTCAGCGAGGAAGAGGCCGGTCTCGGCGCGCTCCTTCTTCCGCTCTAGGCTTTTCAGGGACTTGATCAGGGGGTTTGATGGGCTGGTCAGGACTTCTGGGGGGCGTTTCATGTGTCGGGGAGCCTGTAGGCTGGTGTCTTGCGGTTCGATCAGGGATAGGGCATCCCTCGAAGAAGGGACAATGATTACAGGAGGTCAGCGACGTCGTGCGCCTGCTTGACTACCTGACGGGTCTCGTTTCGCTCCTCGCGCTGCCCTTTATCGCGTGGTGGGGCGTGAACCAATCCCCCCATAGCGCCGCAAGGCTTGAAGCGCAGCTTGAGGCGCGGGCGCAGCAGGCTTTGCAGCTGTCCGGGCTCGACTGGGCCAAGGTCGACATGGACGGACAGACTGCGATCCTGACCGGTCCCGCGCCTTCGCCGGATGTTGCCGAGGAAGCTGCCGGCATCGTCCTGCGCAGCAGCGGCCGGGGCGGCCTGCTATTTGGCGGGGTCTCCCAGGTTGAAACACGGGTGCATGCGGCCGAGCCGGTCCGGCCCTATGTCTGGAGCGTCGAGAAGTTGGCGAGCGGTCAGCTGAAACTGTCGGGCCATGTGCCGTCGAAGGCGGCGCGGTCCGCCCTCCTGGAAGAAGCCAATGCGGCGTCCAGCGGACCTGCAGTGGACGAGATGGTGGTGGCGGCCGGGGCGCCCGCGGGGAACTGGCAAGGCATTGCGCAGTTTGCGCTGACGCAGGTCGCGGATCTCGATGAAGGTAGCGCCGTTCTCAATGATCATGTCCTGA
>JBGSOU010000329.1:0-8149 GCA_041739025.1 Hyphomonas sp. | reverse complement strand
CGGCGAGTTCCGCGCGCCGACCGGCGTCGCGCTGGTCGTCAGCTCGGACGGCGACGCAGACATCGAGGCGGTGAAGGCCGAGGTTGTCCGCGTTTCCGAAGCGCTCGGCCGTACACTGACTTATGTGCTCGGAAAGCCCGGCCTTGATGGCCACTCGAACGGCGCCGAGCAGATCGCCGCGCGCGGCCGCGCGGTCGGCATGGAGGTGGTGTATGAAGGCATCCGCTTCACGCCCGCCGAAATCGCGGCGCAGGCCAAGGCCGCCAACGCCCATGTCGTCGGCCTGTCGATCCTGTCGGGCAGCCATCTCGATCTCGTGCGCGAGACGATTTCCGAACTGCGCGCCGCCGGTCTCGGTGATGTGCCGGTCGTCGTCGGCGGCATCATCCCGCCGGAAGATGCCCGCGCGCTGAAGCAGATGGGCATCGCCCGCGTCTACACGCCGAAGGATTTCAAGATCACCGAAATCATGGGCGATGTCACAAAACTTGTCGAAAAGGCATGGCTGGTGAAGGGATAGAGCCAGCTTCCTGTAGGCAGGCTTGCAGCCGCGCCGCGAACGCCGGTATCGGGTCTCTGGTCACAGAACAGGGCCTCTCGCATGACAGAAGCAGCGCCCTTCCGGCTGGGCTGGGAAGAATGGCTTTCGCTGGATGGTCTCGGCCTTCCGGCCATCAAGGCAAAAGTGGATACGGGGGCAAAGACCTCGGCCCTCCACGCCAGTGTGATCGAGCCGTTCGGGCCGGCGAGTTCGCCGCAAGTGCGCTTCCTCATCCAGCCGGATCCGAATGAACCGTCCCTTGAAGTCACCTGCTCGGCGCCGGTGGTGGACCGGCGCGAGGTCATCAGCTCGAACGGCGACCGCGAGCTGCGCTATGTCATCGAAACGCAGGCCGAGATGGGCGCGCTGCGCTGGCCGATCCAGCTGACGCTCTCGAACCGCGAGACGATGACCTACCGGATGCTGCTCGGGCGAGCGGCCATCCAGCCGAGCATGATCATTGATCCGAATGCCTCCTTCCTTCAGCCGGTGCTGGGCTACGGCGCCTACCAGGGCCTGCCGAAACGAAAGCCGGTCAAGCGTCCACTGCGCATTGCGTTGCTGACGCGTGAGCCCCGCAATTATTCCTCACTGCGCCTGATCGAAGCGGCCGAAACACGCGGCCACGTGATCGAGGTGATCGACACGGCGCGCTGTTATCTGCGCATCGGGGCGGTCGATGCCGAAGTGCATTATGACGGGCAGGCGCTGGCGCGGTTCGATGCCGTCATCCCGCGCATCGGCTCGTCGATCACCGACTATGGCATGGCCGTGCTGCGGCAGTTCTCGAACGCGGGCGCTTACTGTCTCAACACCGCCGGCGCCATCGGCCGCAGACGCGACAAGCTGTTGGCGCACCAGCTGCTCGCGCGCGCCAAGATCGCCATGCCCGTCACGGCCTTCGCCCATAGCCCGAAGGACACCAAGGACCTCATCGCCCTGTCCGGCGGCGCACCGGTGGTGCTGAAGCTCCTGTCGTCCACGCAAGGCAAGGGCGTCGTGCTGGCCGAAACGCGCAAGGCGGCCGAACGCCTCGTCGATGCGTTCCGCGGTGTGGAAGCCAACTTCCTCGTGCAGGAATTCGTGGAAGAGGCGGGCGGCGCCGACATCCGCGTCTTCGTGGTCGGCAACAAGATTGCCGGCGCGATGAAGCGTCAGGCGGCCAAAGGCGAGTTCCGGTCAAACCTGCACCGGGGCGGCACGGCGAGCGCCGCGAAACTGTCGGCCGCCGAACGCGACATCGCCAGGGACGCCGCCAAGGTGCTCGGCCTTCAGGTGGCCGGCGTCGATCTGCTGCAAACCTCAACCGGCCCGAAAGTGCTCGAGGTCAATTCGTCACCCGGTCTCAAGGGC
Organism: Hyphomonas sp.; assembly: GCA_041739025.1. Lineage (GTDB taxonomy): Bacteria > Pseudomonadota > Alphaproteobacteria > Caulobacterales > Hyphomonadaceae > Hyphomonas. Next base: position 6,255 of record JBGSOU010000329.1, on the reverse strand, counting down.
ATCGAGACGGCGACCTCGAAAGACATCGCCGGCCTGATCATCGAACACCTCGAAACCGTGGTGCGCCCCTTGGCCCGCCAGCGCGAACCGCTCTAGCCAGCCCTCAGCGGGTGCTGAACAGGTGACCTTTCTCGGTGATCAGCACGATCACCAGGGCCGATATGCCGAGGCAGGCAAAGCCGGTCATCAGGGGCACCGTCGATCCGTTGAACTGCGATCCGATATAGGCGCCGAACAGGGCCGAGGCGAGCGTCGTGGCAAAGCCATAGGCCGCCGAGGCCGTGCCGGCGATCTTGCCCAGCGGCTCCATCGCCAGCGCCGAGAAGTTCGATCCCATCAGGCCGAAACAACCGAAGGCAATCGCAAACAGCGGGAAGAACAACGCGAAGTTCTCGCCGAATGCCAGGGTCGACAGGGCCAGTGTTGCCGACAGGGTGGTGAACACGATCAGCGCCGTATGGCTGATGCGCCGCATGCCAATCTTCTCGACAAGACGCGAGTTGGTGAAGTTGGCCACCGCCATCACGCCGGCGATCCCCGCGAACCAGAGGGTGAAGGTTTCGCCCTTGCCGAACACTTCCCGGAAGACTTGTTCGGACGAGGCGATGAACGCGAACAGGGCGCCGAAAACGATGCCGGACGCGCACATGTAACCGAAGCTCGCGCGCGTGCGCAGCACGCTGAGATAGGCGCCAAATGCACTGGCAAGGTTCAGCGGCCGGCGCGCGGCAACCGGCAGGGTCTCGGGCAGGCGCAGCCAGGTCCAGGCCAGCATCAGCGTGCCCCAGATGGCCAGCCAGATGAAGATGCCTTCCCAGGGCGCCACCAGCAGGATCGCCTGTCCAAGGCTGGGCGCGATGATCGGCACGATCATGAAGATCGTCATCACCAGCGACATGAAGCTCGCCATGGCGCGGCCCGCGAACGTGTCGCGCACCACCGCCGAGGCGACAATCCGGGCGCCGGACGAGAACACGCCCTGCAGGAACCGGGCGCCCAGCAGCACCCAGAAATCATGGATCATCACGCACAGCAGCGAGACGAGGATATAGCCCACAAGGCCGGCGAACAGCGGCGCCCTTCGCCCGAACCGGTCGGTCACGGGCCCCCAGATGAGCTGCGGCGCGCCGAAGCCGAGCACATAAGCGAAGATGATCAGCTGCTGCCGGTTATCGGTTGCGCCCTCGCCGCTGGTCAGTCCGGTCGCCGCTGCGATTTGCGACAGCGCCGGCAGCATGATGTCGATCGCCATGGCGTTCAGCGTCATCAACCCGGCAATCATCGCCACGAGTTCGGCCTTGCGCAGCCCGGTCGGGGGCGCGGCAGGCTTGTCGGGCGCACTTTCAGAATCGGCCATCGGGCAGTCAGCATCCGGGAGGAGGTGGAACGGGGCGTTCTGGACCCGCAAGCCGGGCTTGCCTAGTCCCGAACGGGACTGGCGCACGTAAAAAAGCCCCGCGGGCGGCGCGGGGCTTTGGTGTTTTCCGCATCCGGCGGCGATCAGATCTCGGGGCGCTGGATTGTGCCCGTGAGGTTGAAGATCACCTGGGCCGCGTCGAAATAGGCCACGTCATCCGGCTTTTCGCCTTTGCCCATCACGATTTCGGCGGAAGCGACATAGCTCGTCTGTTCGCGGTAGTCGGCCGGACCGCCCCAGAATGGGTCATAATAGCCAAAGCGCGAGGCGAAGGTCGGCCCCGGATAGAAGCCGCGATTGGAGGCGCGGTAATACGGCGCGCGAGGGCCGAAGTAGCGGTAATCGCAGAAGAAGTTGTCATAGAAGGGCGAATAGACCGGGCCGGTCGCGATCACGCGGGTATCGGCATCGGTGTCGCGCCGCACGACCCGGAAATGGTCAAAGCCGCTTTGCTTGGTCAGCTCGGCCGCTCGGTAGAGCAGGTAGGTTTCCACCGTCTTCCGGTCCGTCAGCGAATTGCCCGCGAACTGCACCTGGAACCGGTTGTCCTCGATTTTCTGCTCGGAGAAACCGCGGTCCAGCTTGCCGGCGGCCTGATAGGGCGTCGCGGTTGCGCACGCGCCCAGTATCGCCAGTGCGGCAAACCCTGCTGCAAAATGGATCTTCGACATCTGAACGCCTCCGATATGAATGGCCTGCTTGATATTATGACCCCTGCAAGCAGAATGCCAGACACCTTTACGGTTCACATTCGCGTGAAACGACCGCGCCGATCAGGGGGCGCCGCGTTTCAGCCGCCGGGCAACCACCCCGCTATCGATGAACAGCACCAGCATCGTACCGAGATAGATCGACGCGATCGCCGCAGGCAGCAGCGTGAAGCGGGCTTCCGGCATGTATTGCCAGATGCCAAACGCCGCGATTGCCCGCACCAGCACATGCCCGATGAACGGTGCCGGACGGCCATAGGACCAGCCAAAGACGGGCCAATGACCCGACATGCCGATTGCCAATACCAGGGGCGCGAGGCTGTTATAGTTCCACATTGCGGCAACCATGACGGGCCAGAACAACAGCATCGCGCCCATGGCCATGAACACCACGCCCTGATCCGGCACCTTGACCGTCATGAACGGATTGCGGACCAGCGCGGCATAACCGAGCGCGACCGGAAAGATCATCCCGGACATGACCGCCGCGAGCATTGACCAGTTGGCTTCGCTGACCTGGCCGCCCAGCACAGACAACACGGCCCAGTATGTTGCGCCGGCAAGCGGTACGGGCCATCCCGCGCGAGCCTCCGCATAGGCGGCCAGGCGAGCGGATTTCAGCTCGAGGTTCAGTTCTGTCAGGGTCATGGCGGCCTCCTTGTTCGCAAACAACTTTGAAATACAAAGTCATTTGTCTCTAGTCAAGCGCCTCTCGGGACGACCTCCGTCCGAGCGTTCAACCCGCCGTATCTCAGACCCCGACCGCGATCATCGCCTTGTAGGCGTCCCGCGCGGTCACCTTGTCGAGCCAGGCCTTCGTGGCCGGCTTGTTGGACAGCGCGCCCTGAGCATTGGCCATCACGATCTGGAAGCCCATCAGGCAGTCGGCCGCCGAGAACTGACTTCCGGCGAAATAGGCATTCTGCGAGAGGTGCGCCTCGATATGGTTGGCGGCCTTCTCGCGCTCCTGCACGGTCCGCTGGCCGACGGGGCCGTCCATCACACCCGCCATGCCGAGATACAGCGTCAACAGCGACGGCAGGAACGCAGCGCCTTCCGCCGAATGCATCCATTCCAGGTAACGGGGGAAATCCGGGGAATCGGCCGCCGGGTGCAGCCGGTGAGCGGGGTCGAACTTCGCCAGCAGGTATTCGGCAATCGCGCCCGTCTCGGCAATCACCATGCCGTCATGTTCGAGCAGGGGAGACTTGCCGAGCGGATGGATGTGCAACAGGTCCGGCGGTGCCAGCCGGGTCGTCTCGTTGCGCTTGTGATGCACGATCTCGTGCGGCACGCCGAGTTCCAGCAGCAGCCAGACGATGCGCTGCGAGCGCGACGCGTTGAGGTGATGAAGTTTCATCGTCATGGGCAGTTCCTCTGTGAGCGGATAAAAAAGAAGCGGCAGCCCTGAGGCTGCCGCTTCCGGAAGTTCATTGAACGCCCAAGATCAGGCGGCCGCGTAGCCGATCACGGCTTTCACTTCGAGGAATTCCTCGAAGCCGTGCTCGCCCCATTCGCGGCCGTTGCCGGACTGGCCATAGCCGCCGAACGGCGCCGAGAAGTCAGGGCGCGCACCGTTGACCTGGATCTGGCCGGCGCGGATGCGGTTGGCGATCGCGTTGGCTTCCTTCTCCGGGCCCTGCACGTAACCGGCGAGGCCGTACACGGTGTCGTTGGCCATCGCCACGGCGTCGTCCACCGTGTTGTAGGGCAGGATGCACAGCACCGGCCCGAAGATTTCCTCGCGGGCAATGGTCATGTCATTGGTCACGTTGCCGAACACGGTCGGGCGCGTGAAATAGCCCTTGTTGAAGCCTTCCGGACGTCCCGGGCCACCGGCGACGAGGGTTGCGCCCTCTTCGATGCCCTTCTGGATCAGGTCCTGAACCTTCTGGAACTGGTTGCCGTTCGAGATCGGACCGATGGCGCCGGGCGCGGCTTCCGCCGGCATCATCACCTTCACGGACTCGGCCGTCGCCTTGGCGATGGCGAGGGCCTGGTCGTGCTGGTCCTTCTGGACGAACATCCGGCTCGGCGCGTTGCAGCTCTGCCCGGTATTGGTCATCATCGCCATCACGCCGCTGGAAACGGCTTTCGTCAGATCGGCGGTCGGCAGAACGATGTTCGGGCTCTTGCCGCCCAGTTCCTGCGCCACGCGCTTGACGGTCGGGGCCGCGGCCTGCGCCACGAGAACGCCCGCGCGGGTCGAACCGGTGAAGCTCACCATGTCGACATCCGGGTGCGAGGACAGCACCGAGCCGACGCCCGCGCCGTCGCCGTTGACGAGGTTGAACACGCCTTTCGGCACGCCGGCTTCATGCAGGATTTCGGCGAAGATCATCGCGTCGAGCGGCGCGATTTCCGACGGCTTCAGCACCATCGTGCAGCCGGCGGCAATCGCCGGGGCGACCTTGCAGGCGATCTGGTTCAGTGGCCAGTTCCACGGCGTGATGAAGGCGCAGACACCGATCGGCTCCTTGCGCAGCAGCGTCGTGCCCTTGAGTTCTTCGAACTTGTAGCTGCGCAGGATGGCGGCGGTGGTCGCAAAGTGGCCCATGCCGGCCGGCACCTGGGCGGCGTTGGCCAGCCACATCGGGGCGCCCATCTCTTCGGAGATCGCAACGGCAAGGTCCGGAAGGCGTTTCTGGATTCCGGCGGCAATCTTGTCGAGCAGGTCGGCGCGGTATTCGACCGAGGTCTGCGAGAAGCTCGGGAAGGCCGCCTTGGCGGCGGCCACGGCCTTGTCGGCATCGGCTTTCGAGCCGAGCGAAATCACCGCGAAGTTTTCCTCCGTGGCCGGGTTCTCGACTTCCAGCGTGCGCGGGGTGACCGGGTCAACCCATGCGCCGTCGATATAGAACTTGAGATATTCTTTCATGGGCCGGGGCCTCCCTTTGGCGTTTTTGAACTGGGCTCAGCCCTTACTATAGGGGCGACCGGGCCTTTCCGCCACTCCTGACGCGGCGGGAGGGCCGCCTAACGCGGCTGCTTCGTCCAGCCTCGCCCCGCCATGCAGACGGTGAAGTAATCCGCGCTGCCGGCGCTGGTCTGCTGACAGGCCGCAACCGCCGTTTCGAAGGGCTGGGCGTCCTGGCCGCTGGTCCATCCGCCCTGCTTGGGGCCGATGGCGCAGGCGGAGAGGGACAAGGCCAGGGCGGTCAACAAGAGGCGCATGTGTTTCACCGTTTCCGTGTTCCGAAGATCCCGCGCAGCACATAGCGCACCACTTCGCGGCTCGCCGTGCTGGCGGCGTTGTTGACGGCGCGTTCCGTCGTGCTCATCCGGCGCGAGCGGGTCGTGGCCGTCTTGCCCTTGGCCTTTGCCTTGGCGGCGGCTTCCTTTTCCTTGGCTTCCAGCTTGGCGAGTTTCTCGGCCTCCCTGGCGGCAGTCTCCTCGCGCTTCGACAGGATCTCGTAGGCGGACTCCCGGTCCACCGTCTTGTCATACTTGCCGAAGACCGGACTCGTCTTCTGGATCTCGGCGCGCTCCGGGTCGGTTGCCGGGCCAAGCCGCGACGACGGCGGACGGATCATCGTCTTCTGCACCATGTTCGGCGCGCCCTTGGCTTCCAGCGTCGAGACCAGCGCTTCGCCGACCCCCATCTCGGTGATCGCCGCTTCGGTCTTGAAGGCGGGGTTCGGCCGGAACGAGGCGGCGGCGGATTTCACCGCCTTCTGCTCGGTCGGCGTATAGGCCCGCAGCGCGTGCTGCATCCGGTTGCCGAGTTGCGCCAGCACGCTTTCGGGCAGGTCGCGCGGGTTCTGCGTGACGAAATAGACGCCGACGCCTTTCGAGCGGATCAGGCGCACCACCTGTTCGATCTTCTGCATCAGGGCAGGGGGCGCGTCCGCAAACAGCAGGTGCGCCTCGTCAAAGAAGAACACGAGCCGGGGTTTCTCCGGATCGCCGATTTCGGGCAGCTCCTCGAACAGTTCCGACAGCAGCCAGAGCAGGAAGGTCGAATACAGCTTCGGCGAATTGATCAGCTTGCGCGCGTCGAGAATGTTGACGTAGCCGCGCCCATCCCGGGTCGTGCGCATGAAGTCGGCCAGCTCCAGCGCCGGCTCGCCGAAGAAGCGCTCCGCGCCGCCGCGCTCCAGCACAAGCAGTTCGCGCTGCACCGCCGAC
>JBGSOU010000541.1:0-1589 GCA_041739025.1 Hyphomonas sp. | reverse complement strand
GCTGCCGCCGAGGCCGTCGCCGCTGCAGAGGCCGCTGCTGCTGAAGCCGCCGCTGCTGCTGCCGCTGCGGAAAAGCCCGCCGAAGAATAGGCTGTCCGGCCTCCGGGCCTGAAGCTTTCAAAGCGCCCCTGCCTCGCGGTGGGGGCGTTTTTGCTTTTGAGGGTCTGCGGGCAAAGTTTACCGCTGGCGGCGAGAAAAGGCGTCCAGCGCGCAACAAATTTGCGCAAGACGGCAAGGCGGTCTCAGTGACGGGCTTTTCTCTGCTGCATCTCCCGCTATGGTGCGGCGCGCGAACAACGAGACCCCCATGCCCGGCAAGACCCTTTACGACAAGATCTGGGACGCGCACGTCGTCCATACCGATCCCGCCTCCGGCGAGAGCCTCCTTTATATTGACCTCCACCTGATCCACGAGGTGACGACCCCGCAGGCGTTCGACGGCCTGAAGGTCGCGGGCCGCCGCGTGCGCCGCCCGGAGCTCACCCTTGCCGTGGCCGATCACAACACGCCGACAGAGAACCAGGCCGCCGGCATGTCCGGCGTCAAGGATCCCGAAGCGCGCAACCAGCTGGAAACGCTGACCCGCAATGTCGCCGAATACGGCATCCAGTATTTCCCGATGGGCGACATCAATAATGGCATTGTCCACGTCGTCGGCCCGGAGCAGGGGCGCACCCAGCCCGGCATGACCATCGTCTGCGGCGATAGCCACACCTCCACCCACGGCGCGTTCGGCGCGCTCGCCCATGGCATCGGCACTTCGGAGGTCGAGCATGTGCTCGCCACCCAGACCCTCCGGGCCCGGAAGATGCTGAACATGGCCGTCGACGTGTCCGGCCAGCTGCGCGAAGGCGTCACCGCGAAGGACCTTGCCCTCCACATCATCGCCATCACCGGCACCGCCGGCGGCACCGGCTATGTCATCGAATACCGGGGCGAGGCCGTCCGCGCCCTGTCGATGGAAGGCCGGATGACGCTGTGCAACCTCTCCATCGAAGGCGGCGCCCGCGCCGGACTTGTCGCGCCGGACGAGAAGACCTTCGCCTATGTCAAGGGCCGCCCCTCCGCGCCCAGGGGCGAGGCCTGGGAGGCCGCCGTGCGGCATTGGCAGACCTTGCACTCCGACAGCGACGCCGTGTTCGACCACGTGCTGGCGATCAAGGGCGAAGACGTCGAGCCGACCGTCACCTGGGGCACCAGCCCGGAGCAGGGCATTGCCCTCTCGGCGAATATTCCGCGTCCGGAGGATTTCGCCGATCCCGTCAAGGCCGCCGCCTGCGAACGGGCGCTCGCCTATATGGGCCTCGAAGGCGGAAAGCCGATTGCGGGCACGCCGGTCCAGCGCGTTTTCATCGGCTCGTGCACCAACTCCCGTATCGAAGACCTGCGCGCCGCCGCAGAGATTGCGAAAACCGGCAAGGTCGCCCCCGGCGTGCGCGCGATGGTCGTGCCCGGCTCGGGTCTCGTGCGCCGTCAGGCCGAAGCCGAAGGCCTCGACCAGGTCTTCCTTGCCGCCGGCTTTGAATGGCGCGAGCCCGGCTGTTCCATGTGCCTCGGCATGAACCCCGACATCCTCGCCCCCGGTGAGC
>JBGSOU010000533.1:0-7299 GCA_041739025.1 Hyphomonas sp. | reverse complement strand
CACGCAGCGCACAAGCTTGGCCTGCGCCGCCGGCGGCGCCTGGTAGTGCAACCCGCGCAGCGTTCCAGCCTCAGCCGACCGGGAGTGATTGTCCTGGACGAAGTGGGCCGGAAGGCCCGCTGCGCGGAAGGCCGCCTCGTTGAAGGTTTCGCTGAACCAGCCCCGCAGATCGCCGTGCCGGGCCGGGCGCACCAGCAGCACCTCGGGCAAGATCGGATCGGGCGTCACGCTGAGACTCATGACGCGGCTATACCACGGGCCCGGCGCCCTTCAATGCTCGGTTACTCGACCGTGACGGACTTCGCGAGGTTGCGCGGCTGGTCGACATCCGTGCCTTTGACGAGCGCCACGTGATAAGCCAGCAATTGCAAAGGTATGGCCGCGAGGATCGGCAGCGAGATCTCGTCACCGTCGGGCAGGCGGATCACATGGTCGGCGCGCTTGCCGGCCATCTTGATGCCCTTGTCATCGGAGATCAGGATCACCTCGGCGCCGCGCGCGCGCACTTCCTCGACATTCGAGATCGTCTTCTCGAACAGCTCATCGTAAGGCGCGACGACGACCACGGGCAGACCCTTTTCGATCAGCGCGATGGGTCCATGCTTCAGTTCGCCGGCGGCGTAGCCCTCGGCATGGATGTAGGAGACTTCCTTCAGCTTCAGCGCACCTTCCAGAGCGAGCGGGTAATAGCGCCCGCGCCCGAGGAACAGGACATCCTTCTTGCCGGCAATCGCCTTGGCGATGTCCTTGATCTGGGCCTGGGCTTCGATGGCTTCGGTCACCTTGCGCGGCAGCGCGAGCAGACTTTTCACGTACCGGGTCTCGTCGCCGGGCAAGAGGTGTCCGCGCGCCTTGGCGGCGGACAATGCGAGGACGGCAAGCACGGCAAGTTGCGCCGTAAAGGCCTTGGTCGAGGCCACGCCGATCTCCGGCCCGGCATGCGTCGGCACGATGTTGCCGGCTTCGCGGGCAATCGAGCTTTCCGGCACGTTGACGACCGCTATCGCGGGCTTCTTGTTCTCGCGGCAATAGCGCAGCGCCGCCAGCGTGTCGGCCGTCTCGCCGGACTGGCTGACAAACATCGAGAAGCCAGTCACCGGCAGAACGGGTTTGCGGTAGCGGAACTCGGACGCAATGTCCGGCTCGAAGGCCAGGCGCGCGATCTGCTCGAACCAGTATTTCGCCGTGAACGCGGCGTAATAGGCCGTGCCGCAGGCAATAGCGACCGCGCGGTCCGCCTCGGCAAAGATGTTTGCCGCCACCTGGCTGACGTCGATCGTCTGGGACTTCTGGTCGACATAGGGCAGCACCGAACGCGCCAGCGATTCCGGCTGCTCGTGGATTTCCTTCAGCATGAAATGGTCATACTCACCCCGCTCGATCAGCGCGTCATTGACGGCCGAGGTCACGCGCGGACGGTTCACCCGGTCGCCGCGCACGTTGCGGATGTCGAAACTGTCCTTGGTGAGGACGACCCAGTCGCCTTCCTCCAGATAGGTCACGTCCCGCGTCAGCGGAGCGAGTGCGATGGCGTCGGAGCCGAGATACATCTCGCCCTCGCCGTAACCGAGCACCAGCGGCGAGCCCTTGCGCGCGCCGATGACCAGGTCCGGCTTGTCGGCAAAGATCGCCGCGATGGCAAAGGCGCCGGTGAAATGGGTCAGCGCGTCACCGAAGGCGGCGATTTCATCCATGCCGCCCGCGATATTCTGGGCGATCAACTGGGCGATGACTTCGGTATCGGTTTCGGACTCGAACACCCGGCCCTTGGCTTCAAGCGCCTCGCGCAGCTCGCGGTAGTTCTCGATGATGCCGTTGTGCACCACCGCCACGCCGTCCGCCATGTGGGGGTGCGCGTTGGTCTCGTTCGGGGCGCCGTGCGTGGCCCAGCGGGTGTGGGCGATGCCGGTGAAGCCTTCCACCGGATCGTCATGCAGGCGGGCCTGCAGGAAATGGATCTTGCCCTTGGCGCGGCGCCGCTCGATGCCTTCGTCCCAGGCGACCGCGATGCCCGCGCTGTCATACCCGCGATACTCCAGCCGCTTTAGCCCGTCCACGAGCCGAGGCGCCACCTGAGCCTTGCCTGCAATCGCAACAATCCCGCACATCTGATCTGCTCCAACGCTTCGCCCCACCAGCGAATGACGATGTCCATAAACCCCGGGAGTCAGGCTGCACAATGACGATTTATGTTCATTTATGACATGCAATGAGGCCGTTTCAGGGGACGCCCCGCCCGCCGCCAAGGTTTAGTTTTCCTGAAGGGAAGGTGCGGAGCGGCAAGGCTGTCTTTCCAGAATGGAAAAGGAGGGCTATCGGACGTCCAGAGTTTATCGGACGTGCCCCTTGCCCAGCCTCACCCACCTCGACCGGCTTGAAGCCGAAAGCCTTCATATCCTGCGGGAAGTCGCCGCCGAATGTGAAAAGCCCGTCATGCTGTATTCGATCGGCAAGGATTCTGCCGTGATGCTGCACCTCGCGCTCAAGGCCTTCTATCCGTCGCGTCCGCCTTTCCCGCTGCTGCATGTCGATACCGGCTGGAAGTTCAAGGAGATGATCGCCTTCCGCGACCGGAAGGTGAAGGCGCTCGGTCTCGAACTGCTGGTCCACATCAACGAGGACGGCGTGAAAGAAGGGATCGGCCCGTTCACGCATGGCTCAGCCTACCACACGGACGTGATGAAGACCGCCGGCCTCAAGCAGGCGCTCGACAAGTACGGCTTCGATGCCGCCTTCGGCGGCGCCCGCCGCGACGAGGAGAAATCCCGCGCCAAGGAGCGCATCATCTCGGTACGGACCGCCGGTCACCGCTGGGATCCGAAACGCCAGCGCCCGGAACTCTGGAACCTCTACAACACCCGCCTTCAGAAGGGCGAGAGCCTGCGCGCCTTCCCCTTGTCCAACTGGACCGAACTCGACATCTGGCAGTATATCCGCCGCGAGCGGATCGAGCTCGTGCCGCTGTATTTCGCCGCGCCGCGCCCGGTGGTCGACTGGAACGGCACGATGATCATGGTGGACGATGACCGCGTGCCGCCCGAGATCGCGGCGCAGGCCAAGACCAAGTCCGTCCGCTTCCGCACCCTCGGCTGCTACCCGCTCACCGGCGCGGTGGAGAGCGAAGCCAAGACGCTCGACGACGTGATCCAGGAAATCCTCCTCACCACCACGTCCGAACGCCAGGGCCGCGCCATCGACAAGGACCAGGCCGCCTCGATGGAGAAGAAGAAACAGGAGGGCTATTTCTGATGCGCCTCCACGACGATCTCATCGCCGAAGACATCGGCGCCTATCTCGAGGCGCACGAGCAGAAATCCCTGCTGCGCTTCATCACCTGCGGCTCCGTCGATGATGGCAAGTCGACGCTGATCGGCCGCCTCCTCTACGATTCGAAGATGATCTTCGAAGACCAGCTCGCGACGCTGGAAGCCGACTCGCGGCGCGACGGCACGCAAGGCGACAATATCGACTTCGCCCTCCTCGTTGATGGCCTCGCCGCCGAACGCGAACAGGGCATCACGATCGACGTCGCCTACCGCTTCTTCGCGACCCAGAAGCGCAAATTCATCGTCGCCGACACGCCCGGCCACGAACAATATACCCGCAACATGGCGACCGGCGCCTCGACCGCCGACTGCGCCATCCTGATGATCGACGCGCGTAAGGGGATCCTGACCCAGACCCGCCGCCACTCGATCATCGCAACCCTTCTCGGCATCCGCCATCTCGTGCTCGCCATCAACAAGATGGACCTCGTCGGCTACAAGCAATCCGTGTACGATCAAATTGTCGCCGACTACAAGGTCTTCGCCGAAGCCCTGCCCGGCACGCTCGAAATCACGCCCATCCCGATCTCCGCTCTCGCCGGCACCAACATCACCGAACGCGCCGCCGAAACGCCCTGGTATGCCGGCCCGAGCCTGATGGACTATCTGGAGACGGTCGAGATCGCGAAGGAGGCCGAGACATTGCCGCTTCGCCTTCCCGTGCAATGGGTGAACCGGCCGAACCTCGATTTCCGGGGCTTCTCCGGCCAGATCGCGTCCGGCCGCGTGCGGCCCGGCGACAAGGTCCGCTCGCTGCCCTCCGGCCGCGAGACGACCGTCACCCGGATTGTCACGCAAGACGGCGACCTTGAAGAAGCTGTCGCCGGCCAGTCGGTGACGCTGACCTTCGCCGATGAAATCGACACCTCCCGCGGCGACGTCATTGCCGAGGCGGCTCAGCCGCCGGAAGTTTCCGACCAGTTCCAGGTCAAACTGCTCTGGATGAGCGAGAAGCCCCTGCTGCCGGGCCGGCGCTATTTCCTCAAGTCCGGAACGAAGACCGTCTCGGCCACCGTCAACGCGCCCAAGCATGGCATCGACGTCAACACGATGGCCGAGACACCTGCCCGCACGCTGGAACTGAACCAGATCGGCGTCACGACACTAGCGCTCGACCAGGCCATCCCCTTCGATCCCTACACGGACAACCGGCTGACCGGCAGCTTCATCCTGATCGACCGGCAATCCAATGACACGGTTGCCCTCGGCCTGATCGATTTCTCCCTGCGCCGCGCCGCCAACATCCACTGGCAGGCCATCGACATCACGCGCGAAGCCCTGTCCGAGCAAAAGAACCAGCAACCTGCCGTGCTCTGGTTCACAGGCCTGTCGGGCTCCGGCAAATCGACCATCGCCAATGCGCTGCAGAAGCGTCTGTTCGGCATGGGCCGCCACACCTTCATCCTCGACGGCGACAACGTCCGTCACGGCCTGAACCGCGATCTCGGCTTCACCGACGCCGACCGGGTCGAGAACATCCGCCGCGTCTCCAACGTCGCGCGCCTGATGACCGATGCCGGCCTCATCGTGCTCGTCTCGTTCATCTCGCCCTTCCGCGCCGAGCGCCAGATGGCCCGCGCCCTGATGGCCGAAGGCGAATTCATCGAGATCCATGTCGACACGCCGCTCGATGTCGCCGAGCAACGCGATGTGAAGGGCCTCTACAAGAAGGCCCGCGCCGGCGAGATCCGCAATTTCACCGGCATCGACAGCCCCTACGAGCCCCCGCTCGATCCGGAACTGCGCCTCAACACCGTTGGCCGCACCCCGGAAGACGCCGCCGAGGAAATCCTGAAATTCCTCGCCCTGCGCGGCATTTTTGAAATCTGAAGCCGTGCCGAATACTGCAATACCTGCAAGTTCAGCAAAACGCTGTCCCATCTAAAGTGATATCATTCTAGCATTTTTAATTGATATCATGCTATAATTGCTAGCATGATATCACTTTTGACACCCCTAAAAGCTCAAGAACAGATCGCGCGCAACCTTCAGGAGCGCCGCCTTGCCATGGGTTTAACCCAAGCCGGGCTGGCGGCCCGTTCCGGCGTTGCACTGGGAACCTTGCGCAAATTCGAGCGGACGGGTGCAGCATCCATTGAAACCTTGCTCAAGCTGCTGATGGTCGTCGGCGGGCTAGAACAGGTGATCGCAGCGAGCGCACTTGAGGCCGACACGTTCAGCTCGATTGATGAAGTTCTGCAAGCGCAAGACAAGCCGCGGCGCAAACATGGTTGGCGCTCATGAGCTTCACCCCCGTAAACGCGGTAAATGTCGGAATCGACTTCGCAAATGGGTCACTGCCGATTGGCCGGCTCGCCATCCGCGCGCGCAAAATCTATTTCGAATATGACCGCAGCTTTCTTGCACGCGGGATTGAAATCTCGCCGTTACGTCTGCCGCTTCAACCCGGCCTTAAAAGTTTCGAAGCGACCCTTTTTGAAGGATTGCCTGGCGTCTTCAATGACAGCTTGCCGGATGGCTGGGGCCGCCTTCTGTTTGACCGCGCAATGCGCGCCGCGGGCACTCTGCCTGGGCAACTTAGTCCGCTTGATCGGTTGGTGCACGTCGGCGCCGCCGGAATGGGCGCGCTGGTCTACGAACCGGATATGGGGCCGGAACCGACGGGAGGCGATGTCGATCTCGACCGCCTCGCTGGACAGGCGATTGACGTGCTGGAGGGTCAAGCAGATGACGTGCTGCACGAGCTGATTGCACTCAACGGTTCTTCTGCAGGGGCTCGCCCGAAAGCGATGATCGGTTTTAACCCCGCCCGCGGCGCGGTGATCCATGGCGCAGCCCATCTGCCGGAGGGTTACGAGCATTGGCTTGTGAAATTTCCGAACACGCAGGACGGCGTGGACGCCGGGGCTATCGAGTTTGTCTACTCCGAATTGGCCCGCGCTGCAGGCATCCAGATGACGCGAACCCATCTTTTTCCAGCCCAACACGGCGCAGGGTTTTTCGCGACGCAAAGATTTGATCGCGAAGACGGAAAGCGGCTGCATGTGCATACCGCGTCGGGTCTTCTCCATGCCGACCACCGCACACCCTCTCTCGACTACGAAGACCTGATCGCGCTGACCCTTCGATTGACCCGCGATGTTCGCGATGCAGAAAAAATGTTCCGGCTCGCCGTATTCAATGTGCTCGCGCATAACCGCGACGATCACGCGAAAAATTTCAGCTTCCTGATGGATGAGCACGGCGCTTGGCGGCTCGCTCCGGCTTACGACCTCACCTTTTCATCAGGTCCAGGCGGCGAACAGACCACTATGGTGAAAAACGAAGGCAAAGCCCCCGGAACGTCGCAACTGCGAAAGCTCGGGACAGATGCTGATCTACCAAAAGCGCAGGTTGAGGAGATTATCGATCAGACGCACGCAGCACTGGATACCTGGAAGGCCCTCGCCCAGGCGCTCGATGTCCGCCCCGCCAATATCAAACTGATCGCCGACCGCTTTGCTCGCATCAAATGACAATCGCCCAGGCGCAAACCGGGCGCAGCCATCGCGTCATGAAGCGATGACTTGGGGCCGACTGGACCGGCTGGTGGGCAATGCGTGATAGGATCGAGCAGGTTGCGCCTCCCTTTACCCCGTCCGACAGAATCAGCGCGGCTCAGATGTTGCAAACCTTCGCGTTAAAATGGTGTACCTTCCGGGTACGCCCCTGATACGACGGCAGATAACGAGGTAAACGCGAGTATGGCGATCCATCCAGTCATCATGTGCGGCGGCGCCGGCACGCGGCTCTGGCCCGTTTCGAACCAATCCTGCCCCAAACAGTTCCACACTCTTGTCTCCGACAAGTCCGTCTTCCAGGAGACCGTGCTGCGCTTTGTCGGCGCTGAAGGCTTTCACCAACAGCCCGTCATCATTTCCAACGCCGCCTATGCCGGCCTCATCGCGCGCCAGCTCGCCGAGATCGGCGTCACGCCCGCCGCGATCCTGCTGGAGCCCGAAGGGCGCAACAC
>JBGSOU010000460.1:0-3178 GCA_041739025.1 Hyphomonas sp. | reverse complement strand
GGCGCCTCGTCGGCCTCCTCGGCGCCGGCAAGAACATCCGGTGGCCGCTTGCGCAGTTCCCAAACGGCGATGAACAGCAGCCCCGCTCCGGCCATCAGGCCTGCCATGGCGCCTTCGGCGGGGCTGGGATTTTCCCACCAGTTTGCATCAAAATGCACGAGAAAGACCGACGGGATCGAGAAGGCGAGCCCGAACAGGTACCAGCCGACAGCGCCGCCCTTGCGGGCCGCAAGGATGGCCCCGGCGGCATAGTAGCCGAGCGCGGCAAACAGGTAGGCGCTGCCATGGGCAATGCCGAGTTCGCGCCAGTTCAGGCCGCTGAGCCCGTTGGCGACGTCATCGCGCACGATCCAGCCCATCACCATAACGATCGACGGCCAGCGCACGGCCGTCAGGGCGCCGAAGGCGAAGGCGATCGCATAGATCGTCAGGAGAATGGCAATCAGGCGGCGCGGCATCCTTCACGCGTAACACGGGCGTGGTGAGCGCCGGCTGAACCCGGCCGGTGAAATTTCACCGATTCGGCGCTTTGCCGCGGCCGTTCCGGTTCCGGGCGGACGAAAGTTAGCCATTGGCCGGGGTCCGTCTGCCCTGCTAGGGATCACGCCGTAGAAAAAAGATCTGGAGGAAAACATGGGCCGCGTTTCAGGAAAAATGGCATTCATCACTGGCGGCGCGCAGGGCCTCGGTGAGGCGACCGCCCGCATGCTCGCGAAAGAGGGCGCCAAGGTCACCGTCACCGACATCAACGGCAAGGGTGCCGAAGCGGTTGCTGTCGCGATCAACAAGGATTTCGGCGCCGGCACCGCCTTCGCCTGGCAACAGGATGTGACGGATGAATCCCGCTGGCCGGAAGTCTTGCAGCTCGCCCATGATGCGATGGGCGGCCTCAACGTGCTGGTCAACAATGCCGGCATCGGCTCGCTCGGCTCGGTCGAGGACGAAAGCTACGAGATGTTCAAGAAGGTCCAGACCGTCGATGTCGACTCGATTTTCCTCGGCTGCAAGTACGCGATCCCCCTGATGCGTGCCCACGGTCTCGGTTCCATCGTCAACATCTCGTCGATTGCCGGCATCATCGCGAGCGGCAACTATGTGTCCTACAACACAGCGAAGGCCGCCGTGCGCCACATTTCCAAGTCCATCGCTCTGCATTGTGCCAAGACCGGCGGTCAGATCCGGTCAAACTCCGTGCACCCCGTATTCATCAACACGCCGATCCTCGACCGCACCAAGGAAATGTTCGGCGAAGCCAAGGCGCTTGAAAAGCTCGGCCGCCAGATCCCGCTCGGCAAGGTCGGCGAGCCGGACGATATCGCCTACGCCGTGCTTTATCTGGCCTCGGACGAATCGAAGCTCGTCACCGGGATCGAATTGAAAGTCGATGGCGGCATCAGCGCAATGTAGGGCGCCGGCCGCGTCGAAAACCCCAGCAAAGGGCCCGTGTCCACCCGTCCGGGTCGCCCCCACCGTCACCACTGGCGTCACCCTCGATGCGCGTCAGCGCATCTGAGGGGCCATCGCGTGCCGGATCATCCCGTTGCCTTCTGCGAGGTCAGGCGCTGAGCCCTCTGATGGCCTGCGACCATCGAGTGTGTCGAAAAACTCAAATGTCAGTGCGTAACCCAAATCTCATCGACCTGTATTGACGAACAACAAATTGTTGTGTAAACACAACATATCGTTGCTACAGAGAGGCGTCTCGTCGGTGATACATAACAGGCTGTCCGTCTTCCGCGCGGAACGAAATCTCAGCCGGAAAGACCTCGCCGAAGCGGTGGGGGTCAATCCGCAGACCATCGGGTATCTCGAACGGGGCGATTATGCGCCGTCGGTCGAACTCGCCTTGAAGCTTGCGGCGCTGTTTGAAGTCCCCGTTGAACACCTCTTCTCCCTGAAACCCTTCGCCCCGCTCGCCACCAGTCTCAGAGATCCGGAGTCCTGATCCCATGTTCATTCGTTCCAAGACCCGGCCTTTCGGCCGTCAGTTGTCCACGCCGCTGGTCCGTACATTGCTGATCGCGCTCTACACGCTGTATCCCCTCGGCTGCATCCTGCAGCTGATGCCCATGACGTCCGGGGGAGGGGTAATGGCCAGCCTTGCCGGTCTCGCCCTTGTGGTCGGCGCCATTGGCATCTTCGCCGTGCTGGCGGGATCGAGCCTGCAGCGCCAGACGCAGGAGCCGGAAAACCTGCTGGACGAGCGCGAGCGGATCGAACGCAACCGCGCCTCGTTCCAGGCCCATTCGGTCTTCTCGGGCATCGTGCTGATCGGCGTTCTCTACATGATGCTGACCACCGACATGGCGGCCAATGACAAGCTGCACCTCTGGCAGCCGACCGAGGGCGCGCACTGGAACGCCATCTTTGGCGGCCTGATCCTTCTGTCCTTCACGCTGCCCGGCGCCATTCTCGCCTTCGGCAAGACGCCGCCAGAGATGGACTAGCCGTTCGGCATCGGCTGCTTGCCGGTCACCCGCCAGGCATAGATTGCCAAAAGGCCGACCACGGCCGCCGAGGCAATCAGCGGGAAAGCATGGTTGATCTGGTACAGGCCTGCGCCAATCAGCGGTCCGAAGATGAAGCCTGCCGGCGGCGCCGCCGACATCAGCGCCGCCGCGGCGCCTTGCTCGGACCGGCTGACCGACAGGCTGCCCAGCGCATTGGCGGACGGGATCGCCAGCGCCGAGCCCGTGCCTACCAGCAGGAAGCTGAGGCAAAGCGCGGGGAAAGCGAGAAAGGCGTCTGCCGAGATATAGCCGACACAGACCATCGCCAGCCCGATCGGCAGGATACGTCTCGGATCCGGCTTCACGCGGGAGATATAGCCGAACTGGACCGCAATCGTCGCAACCGCCATGCAGGCAAAGGCAATCCCGGTATACAGCACGGCCGCCTGCCCGGCATTCTCCGGATGGGTTTCGTTCAGCCGGTACCGGTCCTCGATGAACCAGGCCAGCGTCTGCTGCACCATGCCGACGCCGATGAAGTAGGACACCAGGAACACGAGGTGCGGGCGCACACGCGGGTCGGTCATGGCGAGCGGTTTGGGCCGCGCCGAATCGCGCGGGCGTGGGACGGTTTTCGGTAGGCTGAACGCGAGCAGCCCCGCCACCGCAAGGCAGAGCACGATGGACCCCCAGAGCGGGGCGAGCGCACCGAACGGCGCCAGCGCCGC
>JBGSOU010000376.1:0-2766 GCA_041739025.1 Hyphomonas sp. | reverse complement strand
AGACCGGGCCGCCACCCGCGCCGCCATCCGGCAACAGGCTGCGGCGCGACACGCCGTAGACGCGCGATTCGCCCACGACGAAGGCCATGCAGCCTTCCGGGAATACCGCACGGAATGCCGGGTTCAACACGTTGAGCCCGCCTGCAAAGGCCCCCATGGCGGGCATCACCAGACGCGCGCCATCCGACGCAAAGCAGCGCCGCCGCACCGAGCGTCCGCGACCGGCAACCTTGGCGACAGGATGCAGGTGACCGGAGACTTCGCCGGCCTCCCCTTCCGGTTCATGCCGGAAGACGAGCGGCCCCAGGCGCAGGACCTTTGCCGCGCGCCCACCGAGATCGGCCGGGGGATCGGGATCGTGGTTGCCTTCGACCCAGACCCAGTCCTGCGCGGCGGTGAGCGCCCGGATGCGCGCCGCATAAGGCGCCGGAAGGCGCGATTCCGAAAGCCGGTCATGGAAACTATCGCCCAGCGAAATCACCGTGGCCGGGGCGAGCGCGGCGCATAGCCGTTCGATCCGGGCGAGTGTGGCGCCGGTATCATAGGGCGGCAGCATCTGGCCTGAGGCGGCGTAATTCGAGCCTTTCTCGAGATGCAGATCCGACACCACCAGGAGGCGCCGGGCCGCCCACCACAGCGCGCCCTCCGGCAACGGCGTCAGCAGCTCTCCGGCAAGGTGGAGCAGGGTCTGCTTCGGCTGGGTGGCGGCGGCGGTCATACCCGACAGAACTGGCCCGATGCGGGCGCCGGGTCAACGCATCCCCGCCTGCGCCGGATGGACATGACGTGTGTGCTCGGCTCTAACGCTCTGAGAGTTTGACGTTGAGCCCTTCAGGAGACGACCATGCCGACGACCCGATTCCCGCTTCGCGCCGCCCTGCTCGCTTCGATCTGCAGCCTGGCGCTGGCCGCCTGCCAGGACACCGCGCCTGAGCCGGCCGCGCCGGTCGCCGCGCCAGAGGCGGACGTGGCCGCCGAAGACGCAACTTCCAAAATCGATGTGAAGCTTCCGCAGATGGTGTGCGGCGCGGATGCATTCATCGGCCCTGACGATACGCGCGAGTCGCTCGCCGCCACGTTCGGGGCCGAAAACCTGATCGAGGAAGAGTTCGCCTGGGTCGACAGCTCGGAAATGGCCCTCGTCCTTTTCCCTTCTGAACCGGCAAGCCGGGTGGAAATGTTCTGGCTGGACAAGACCAGTGGCGGGCCACGCTATGTGCGCGCTGGCGGCGCCGAGAGCCAATGGATCGGCCCTGGCGGCCTGTTCGTGGGCGCCACCCTTGCCGATGTCGAAGCGGCAAATGGCGGCCCGTTCGAGATGATGGGCTTCCAGAACCATAGTGCGGGCGAAGTCACCGACTGGCTGGGCGGCGCACTGGCGGCCAAGCCCGGCGACACGTGCGAGTTCGCACTTGTGCTGACCCTTCCCGAGAGCGTCTCCAGCGAGGCGGCCGCCGCAGTCTCAGGCAATCCGGGCACCTACTACCGTTCGGACAGCCCGGAAATGCGCGCCGCCAATCCATCCGTGGACGAACTGGCGCTGAGCTTCTTCGACCCGGCCTGATCAACCCATCGCGTCGCGCACGAGGTCTTCTTCGGCTTCGCGCAGCACCGCTTCCATCGCCGAGGCGCCGAACACCGGCTCGCGGCCGACTTCCAGCATCACCGGCACGGCAAAGGGACTGATGCGGTCCAGCGGCTTGTGGACGAGGCGGCCCTCCACGCGCACCAGCATGCCGGCGAGACGGCGCACATCGAGAAGGCCCGTGGCAGCGTCCTGGCGTGCCGCCTGAAGGAGGATATGGTCCGGCTCGTGGCTGCGCAGCACGTCATAGATGAGATCGGTGGAGAACGAGACCTGCCGGGAATTTTTCTCCGACCCCGGAAGGTTGCGATGGATGAGGCCCGAGAGGATGGCGCAGTGGCCGAAGGTGCGCTTCATGAGTGCGCTTTCCGCCAGCCATTCTTCAAGGTCATCCCCGAGCATGTCCGGGTGGAAGACCGCGTCCATGTCCAGGCCGCGCATGTCTTCCATGCCCCAGACCGCCATCGCATACTCGCTGGCGACGAAGCCCGAAGGTTTGGCCCCCATCCGCTCGAGCCGCCGCGTGACCAGCATGCCGAGTGTCTGGTGCGCGAGGCGGCCTTCGAAAGGATAGGACACGAGATAGTGCCGGTCGCCGCGCGGGAAGGTTTCGACCAGCAGGTGGTCCGGCGGCGGGATGGCCGAGCGGAGCGCCTGAATCTCGAACCATTCCCGCACCGGATCCGGCAGGCCGGTCCATTGCGCGGGGTCATGGATCATCTTCCGCACACGGTCTGCCAGGAAGGTCGTCAGCGGGAACTTGCCGCCATTATAGGTCGGGATGGCCGGGGAATCCGACTGGGCGCGCATCACCAGCGCGTCCATGCCGTCAATCGCGATCAGCCGCAGGATCTCGCCGCCGAACAGGAAGGTGTCGCCGGGTGTCAGCAGGCTGAGGAAGTATTCTTCCATCTCGCCCAGCTTTCGTCCCGCGCGCAGGGCGCGCTGCTCGCCGCTCTTCGGCAGGCCGGCCTTGGCCGCAAAACTCGCGAGGCGCACCGACAGCATGGGCGCCTCGACGATCGCGCCGATGTTCATGCGGTGGGCCTGCTTGTCGCGCGGCGTGCGGGCCACCCACAGCCCGTCGCTGCGCCGCACGATGCGGTGGAACCGGTCATAGGTCTTCAGCGCGTAGCCGCCGGTCGCGACGAAATCCACGATCCGCTCGAACGTCTCCCAGT
>JBGSOU010000357.1:0-1655 GCA_041739025.1 Hyphomonas sp. | reverse complement strand
GTCGACGGCCCAGCCCGCCGGACGCAGCTGCGCGGCCAGCTGCAGGGCGCTGTAGCCAAGTCCGAAAACAAAAAGCAGAGATTGCGGGGTTGTCATTTGCTAATGCGGATGCGCCGTTGCCTAAAGCGCATTGCATAGCCGGATCGGAGTCCTGTGCCCATGTTCTTGATCGCATTTGCCGCTGGGACGGCATTGATGATGCAGTCGGCGGGAGCTGAGCTCGCCAAGGCCGAAGAAGCCCGGCTGGAAGCCTGTGTTGCGAAGATCGAGGTCGATCCCGAGAACGCCTACGAGGACGCGCTGGCCTGGAGTTTCGAAGGGAACCGTCCCGGCGCCCGCCAGTGCACCGCCCTCGCCCTGATCGAACTCGGCAATTACGAGACCGGCGCCCAGCGGCTGCAGATGCTGGCGAATGCGGCAGACGGCGGCACGCTGGAACAACGCGCCGTCTATCTGTCCCAGGCCGGACAGGCCTGGATCATGGCCGGCGCACCGGAAGAAGCAGCGGTCTCCTTCACGGATGCCCTGAAACTCGCCCCCGGCACGGTTGACCTTCTGGTCGACCGCGCCAGCGCCTACATGATGACCGAAGACTGGGACAAGGCGCTGTCTGATCTTGATCTGGCGCTCGCCAATGCTCCGGGTTTCGGGCCAGCTCACCAGCTGCGCGCCGAGGTTCACCTCAACAAGGGAAGCTATGACCTCGCGATGCGCGATGTGAACTCGGCGATGACCGCCGATCCCAAGAACATCGACACGCTGCTCGTCCGTGGGCGCGTGCGCGAGGCGATGCGCGTGGAAGACGAAAGCGGCGTCGCCGCCCCGCTCGACTAGCGGGCGTAACGCGCTTCCAGCATGGACCAGACCGCGCGCAGGCCGCACGGTGCACCGCCATCCGGGCGGCCGTACTTCGCCTTGCGCCAGGCCCAGATGTCGAAGTGCGCCCAGCTTTTTGCCGACACAAACTGTTTGAGGAAAACCGCTGCGGTGATTGATCCGCCGAAGCTGCCTCCCGAATTGACGAGGTCTCCGACCGGGCTTTTCAGGTCGGCGAGATAGGGATCCCAGAGCGGCATCCGCCAGACCGGGTCGCCGGTGCGCGCCGAGGCGGCGAGCACATCCGCCGCGAGCACGTCATCATCGGTATAGAGCGGCGCAAGGTCCGCGCCGAGGGCCACCCGGGCGGCGCCGGTCAGCGTGGCGAAATCCATCAGCAGGTCCGGATCGAACTCGCTGGCGCGCGTCAGCGCATCGCCCAGAACAAGACGGCCTTCGGCGTCGGTATTGTCGATCTCGACCGTCAGCCCCTTGCGGCTGGCGAGGATGTCGCCCGGGCGGAAGGCATTGCCGGAAATCGCGTTCTCGGCCGCCGAAACATACAGCTTCAGGTGAACGGGCAGTCCGGCCCCCATCACCAGTTCCGCCAGCGCGATGGCGTGCGCCGCACCGCCCATGTCCTTCTTCATGATGCGCATGCCGTCGCCGCCCTTGATGTTGAGGCCGCCGGAATCAAACGTGATGCCCTTGCCGACGAGCGCGACCTTCGGATGGGTTGCGTCGCCCCATTCGAGTTCGAGGAAACGCGGCGCGTCCGTGCCAGCGCGGCCGACGGCGTGCACCATCGGATAGTTCGCCGCGAGCAGTTCCTCGCCCAC
>JBGSOU010000309.1:0-2123 GCA_041739025.1 Hyphomonas sp. | reverse complement strand
TGGACGATGCCCGCGCGCGCGGCGCGGCGCGCCTGCTGCTGGGCACGTATGAGGGCAATCACCGCGCGGTGGCGTTCTACCGCAAGCAGGGCTTTTCGCTCGCCGGGACGCGGCAATTCCAGGTCGGCACCAAACTGTTCGATGATATCGTGATGGCGCGGCCTGTTTGAGGCGCAGCGGCGGAAACTACGTATTGGCCTCAGGGAAGGCAGCCACCAGATGCACCGGATGACCGAATTCCGTGTGCGGAGCGCCGAAGAACGGCGCGAGGAAATCCTGGCCCATGCCGCAGCGCTGGGCATCAACGAGGCCTATATCTCGACGCTTGTGGAGACCTTCTACACGCGGGTGCGGGCGCATCCCCTTCTCGGGCCGGTGTTCGAGCGAGCGATTACCGACTGGCCGCCACACCTCGCCACGATGAAGGCTTTCTGGTCATCGGTGGCGCTGAATGCGGGGCTCTATTCCGGCAAGCCGGTGCCAGCGCATGCCAAGCACCGCGAGATTGCCCCCTGGCATTTCGACATCTGGCTGGGCCTGTTCGAGCTGACCCTTCGGGAAACAGCCCCGACACCCGGCGCAGCAGCGTACTTCATGGAACGCGCTGAACGCATCGGCCAGAGCCTGCAGCTGGCGATGTTCGGATATCCGGGGATTCCGAAATGATCGCCCCCCTCTCCCACCAGGAAGAGGGGTTCGGATCAGCTCAGACCTTCCGCGAGCTGCGCACGTAGCGCACCATGCCGTCCGTCGACGTCATGACGAGCGTATGGGTGTTCACCCGGCCATCCTTGAACCCGACGCCGTTGAGCATCGTGCCGTTGGTGACGCCGGTGGCGCAGAAGACCGTGTCGCCGGACGCGAGTTCATTCAGCGAATAGGTCTTGCCGAAATCGGTGATGCCGGTGCGGGCGGCGCGTTTCTTTTCGTCATCATTGCGGAAGACGAGGCGGCCGAACATCTGTCCGCCCACGCATTTCAGGGCTGCCGCCGCGAGCACGCCTTCCGGCGCGCCGCCCTGGCCGACATACATGTCGATGCCGGTGGCGGCATCCGTGGTGGCGATGACGCCGGCGACGTCGCCGTCCGTGATCAACGAGATGCGCGCACCGGCCGAGCGCAGCGACTCGATGATGTCTTCATGGCGCGGACGATCCAGCACGCAGACGGTCATGTCCTTGACGTTGCGGCCCGCCGCCTTGGCGAGCGCCTTGATGTTTTCAGCCGGCGTGGCGTCGAGGCTGACGAGGCCCTCAGCATAGCCGGGACCGATGGCGATCTTGTCCATGTAGGTGTCCGGCGCATAGAGCAGGCCGCCGCGTGGGGCGATGGCGAGCACGGCGAGGGCGTTGGCCATGGCTTTCGCGGTCAGCGTGGTGCCTTCGAGGGGATCGAGCGCGATGTCGATTTCCGGGCCTTTGCCGGTGCCGACTTCCTCACCGATATAGAGCATCGGGGCTTCGTCGCGTTCGCCTTCGCCGATCACGACGCGGCCCTTGAACTCGACTTCATTGAAGGCGGAGCGCATGGCGTCCACAGCAGCGGCATCGGCCTTCTTCTCATCGCCCCGGCCGACTTCGGCGGATGCGGCAATGGCGGCGAGCTCGGTGACGCGGACCATCGCATCGGCGAGGCCGGGCGTCAGATCATTGTTTTTCATTCATTTTTCTCCGAGGGAGGAATTTGGGACAGTTAACGTTTGAGAGAAGCAATTAGCTTGCCGCTTCGATCCGGATGAGGCGCGGGTCCTCGACTGAGACCGACAGTTTCGCAATACGGTTAACAGCTGCCTGCATCTGGGCGCGCGGGCAGCGATGGGTGACCACGGCGACCGGGCTGGCGCCGCTCTCATCAGCAGAATCCTGCAGGAGCTTGTCGACGGAGACGCCCTCTTCCGCCAGCGCTTCGGTCAGCGCGGCGAGCGTGCCCGGCTTGTCGGCCAGGCGTACACGGAGGAAGAAGGGGGCGATTTCGGTATTGTCGCCGGTGACGAAGGGCTGCGCCACGTGGTGCTCGGCGCGGCCGAAGGCGTTGCGGATGGCCGGGCGGAAGAGTTTGGCGACATCGCCCATAACAGCGCTGGCGGTGGGGCCGGAGCCGGCGCCGGGGCCGGTGAGCACGAC
>JBGSOU010000303.1:0-1790 GCA_041739025.1 Hyphomonas sp. | reverse complement strand
TGCCGCCCAGCGTGGCGGTCGCGTCGACGTAGGAATACGCCCCCGCCGCGCGGCACAGCGCGCCGAGCCCCTCAAGGGGCTGCGCCATGGTTGTCGACGTGTCGCCGTGAACGGATGCCACGACCTTCGGCTGAAAACGCGCAATCGCCGCCGCGATCTCGTCCATGGGAATCGTCTCACCCCAATCAACGCTTACCGTCTGGATAACCGCACCGATGCGTTCCAGTATTTCCGTGAGCAGAAGGCCGAAGCGGCCAAAGTTCAGCACCAGCACGCGGTCACCCGGCGCGACGAGTGAGACGAGCGAGGCTTCGATGCCGGCGCGCGCCGTGCCATCGACCAAGAATGTCCACCGGTTCTCCGTGCCGAAAACGGGCCGGTAGAGCCCCATGACTTCCGTCATGTATTCAGTGAACTCGGGATCGAACTGCCCGAGAAGATCCGCAGACATCGCCCGCAGGACGCGCGGATGTGCATTGACCGGACCAGGGCCCATCAGGAGGCGCTGCGGGGGATCGATTTGCCGGAAGGGTTTACCCATTGTGGCGGCTCTCCAGAAGGTTCAAGAATTTCATCATCACGGCGAATGCCGCCTCGGCATCATCAACCGTCACCGCTTCGGCGGGATTGTGACTGATGCCCTTCTCGCAACGTATGAACAACATTGCCGTCGGACAAAGCGCAGACATGACCATTGCATCATGCCCCGCGCCAGAAACCAGCGTGCGTTTGGGGTAACCCGCCTGCTGCATCGCGGTTTCGAGCAAACCTGTCAGACGCGTGTCGCATGGCGAAGCGGGCAGGTCCTGCGTCTGTTCATGCGTGAGCCCAAGCCCCCGGCTTCCTGCAATTTCGTTCAGAACGCGGAATATTTGTGCGGCGGCGGCATTGCGCACCGCCTCACTACCGGATCGGACATCCAGGGAGAAGCGAACATGCCCGGGGACAACATTGACCGACCCGGGCCGCACGTCCACCTGACCCACCGTCGCCACGAGTTCGCCGCCCCCGGCCTGCGCGATACGTTCGATCGCCATCATCATTTCGGCGGCCCCGGCGAGGGCATCCTTACGCAAGTGCATGGCGGCGGTACCGGCGTGCCCAGCTTCGCCCGTGACGAAAACATTGAAGCGCAGCTGCGCCGCAATGCCCGAGACGGCACCGACGGCGAGGCCTTCCGCTTCAAGCACCGGGCCTTGCTCGATATGGGCTTCGAGATATCCGATCACGTCTTTCGGTTGATACTTGGCTGCGGCGAGCCCGGTGGCCGGAAGTGGCAGATCGAGATGCGCGCCGAACAGGCCCAGCGCAGCAGAAACCGGCAGGCCGGCCGCGTCTTTCACATCCGCCGCGCCGTCCTTCAGAACGCCTGCGATCGCGCGTGAACAGAGCATGGACTCCGGAAAGCGCGAGCCTTCCTCGTCTCCGAATGCAATCACTTCGAGCGCGAAGGGCAAGCGGCGGCCATCTGCGCTGAGGCGCGCCGCACATTCAATTCCCAGCATGATGCCGAGCGGGCCATCGTAGCGACCTGCATTGCGTACACTGTCGATATGCGAGGCAATCAGCAACGCCGGTGCATCGGGCTTTTCAGCCTCATAGCGCCCGATCAGGTTTGCCGCGCTGTCGAGCCGCACCGTCATGCCGGCCTCGCGCATCCATGCCGCCGTCCGGTTCAAGGCGGCCGCGTGGGCGGGCGTCAGATAGGCACGAAAGAGCGCGCCCGGCAGATCGCTGTACGGAGCTATGCCGAGTTCGTTGCAGCGCTCAACGGCGCGAGCGCCGGATGC
>JBGSOU010000327.1:0-4537 GCA_041739025.1 Hyphomonas sp. | reverse complement strand
CATCGCGAGCTTGCGCTTGGCATCGTTAAGTTCGCGCTCGAGCGTGCGGCGTTCTTCCGTCAGCGCAGCGACGCGGCGCGGCAGGTCTTTCAGCGGGACCTTAAGGCTCTTGGCGACGTCGGCGGCGATCTGGGCGCGGCCCTTGAGATAGTTCAGCGCCTCTGCGCCTGTTGCTGCCTCAATGCGGCGCACGCCGGCAGCGACGCCGCCTTCCGACAGAATGGCGAACACGGCGATGTCGCCGCTGCGGGACACGTGCGTGCCACCGCACAGCTCGACCGAGTAGGACCGGCCACCCTCGCCGGGCTCACCCATCGACAGTACACGGACTTCATCGCCATACTTCTCGCCGAACAGCGCCAGCGCGCCGGCCTCGATGGCCTTCTCAGGGCTCGTGACCTTGATGCCTGTTTCGATATTGGCGCGGATCTGGGCGTTGACTTCGTCTTCCACCGCCTCGATCTCGGCCGGCGTCATCGGCGCGCCGTGCGAGAAGTCGAACCGGAAACGGTCAGCCTCGACGAGCGAGCCTTTCTGCGTGACATGGGCGCCAAGCACCTTGCGCAGTGCGGCGTGCATCAGGTGGGTCGCCGAATGGTTCGCCATGACCTGCTTGCGGCGGACAGCGTCCACCTTCATCTGGCCTTTGGCGCCGAGCTTCACATTGCCGGAGACGAGTTCGCCAATATGGACATGCAGGTCGCCCGCGCGCTTCTGCACGTCGCGCACGATGAAACGCGCGCCGCCGTCGAAGATGATCTCGCCATGGTCGCCCGCCTGGCCGCCTGATTCGGCGTAGAAGGGTGTCGTGTCGAACACGAGTTCGGCTTCGCCAGCGACAAGCTCCTGCACCAGCGCGCCACCGGCCGCGATAGCCACAAGTTTTCCGTCTCCGGACGTTGCGCCATAGCCGGCGAACTTGGTGGCGCCGGTTTTGGCGCGCGCCTCGAACCAGATCTCTTCCGTCGCCCGGTCGCCCGAGGAGAAGCCGGCGGCGCGGCTCGTATCGCGCTGCACGTCGAGCGCGGCTTCGAAACCGGCAACGTCGACTTCAAGGCCGCGGCCGCGCAGGATGTCCTGCGTCAGGTCGAGCGGGAAACCGTACGTGTCCGACAGCTTGAACGCCACATCGCCCGGCAGCGCGGCCCCGGGCTTCAAATCGGCCAGCGCCTTGTCGAGCAGCGACAGGCCATTGCCGAGCGTGCGCTGGAAGCGGGCCTCTTCCTGTTCGATGGCTGTCTCGATGGCGACCTTGGCCCGGCCAAGCTCCGGGTAGGCCTTGCCCATTTCCGCGATCAGCGCGGGCACCAGCTTGTGCATCAGCGGTTCGCGCGCGCCCAGCATGTGGCCGTGGCGCATCGCGCGGCGCATGATCCGGCGCAGCACATAGCCGCGCCCTTCGTGCGACGGCTGCACGCCGTCCGCGACGAGGACGGCCGACGTGCGCAGATGGTCGGCAATGACGCGGAATGAGGCGAGCTTGTCGCCGGCCGCCTTCTGGCCATACACGGCCTCTTCGGCATCGATCAGCGTACGGAACAGGTCGATCTCGTAATTGTTGTGCTTGCCCTGCAGCACGGCCGCGATCCGCTCCAGCCCCATGCCGGTGTCGATGGACGGCTTCGGCAGGCTCGTGCGGCTGCCGCCTTCATGCTGCTCGAACTGCATGAACACGAGGTTCCAGATCTCGATGAACCGGTCCCCGTCCTGTTCGGGGCTGCCCGGCGGGCCGCCGGCAACCTTGTCGCCATGGTCGAAGAAGATTTCCGAACATGGCCCGCAGGGGCCGGTGTCGCCCATCGACCAGAAATTGTCGCTGGTCGGGATCCGGATGATCCGGGAGTCGCTGAAGCCTGCGACCTTCTTCCAGATCGCGGCGGCCTCATCGTCCTCGGTATAGACGGTCACCAGAAGGCGTTTCGGATCGAGCCCGTAATCCCGGGTGATCAGCTCCCAGGCGAAGCGGATGGCTTCGTCCTTGAAGTAATCGCCGAAAGAGAAGTTCCCCAGCATTTCGAAGAAGGTGTGGTGGCGCGCGGTATAGCCGACATTGTCGAGGTCATTGTGCTTGCCGCCGGCCCGGACGCATTTCTGCGAGGTGGTCGCGCGCGGCGAGAACGGGGTCTCGACGCCGGTGAAGATGTTCTTGAAGGGGACCATGCCGGCATTGACGAACAGCAGCGTCGGGTCGTTTTGCGGCACCAGCGGCGCCGACGGACGGCGCGCATGGCCATTCTTCTCAAAAAAGCTGAGGAACGCTTCCCGGATTTCGTTTACGCCTTGCATCTGTCGCTTCTGGTCCTTGCCAATCATGAAGGGAATCCTTCCGCCCGCCTTAGCCGACGCGCGCGAAGGATTACAGAGGCGATATAAAGGCCCCTTTGCAGCCCGCCAAGACAAGGCGCGCCGCAAAGGGGACTCATCCAGCCCGGAGATCGATAGGCCGGAAGCGTGTCAGACCGGCCCGGCGCAGGTTTCCCTGCCGCCTGACCTGGCCAACGGATCCCACCTTACAGGCGGAAAACCGCGAAATCATGCCCGAATGGCAGGCCGGACTCAGCCTTCGGCGGCATCCGGCGTGTCATCCTCATCCGGCGCGCTCATGCCGGCCGCCAGCAATTCCTCGGCGAGCAGCCCCGCATTGCGGCGGATCGCGTCCTCGATGTCGTTGGCGATGGCGACGTTGTCCTTCAGGAACTGGCGGGCCTTTTCACGGCCCTGCCCGATGCGCTCGCCATTGTAGGAATACCAGGAGCCCGATTTCTCGACCACGTTGGCCTTCACGCCGAGATCGATCAGCTCACCCGTCTTCGAGATGCCTTCGCCATAGAGGATGTCAAACTCGACCTGCCGGAAGGGCGGGGCAACCTTGTTCTTGACGACCTTGACGCGGGTCTGGTTGCCGATCACTTCCTCACGTTCCTTGATCTGGCCGATCCGGCGGATATCAAGGCGGACAGAGGCGTAGAATTTCAAGGCGTTACCGCCCGTCGTGGTTTCCGGGTTGCCGAACATCACGCCGATCTTCATGCGGATCTGGTTGATGAAGATCACCATGCATTTCGACTTGGAGATCGAGCCGGTGAGCTTGCGCAGCGCCTGGCTCATCAGGCGGGCCTGAAGGCCGGGCAGCGAGTCGCCCATTTCCCCTTCGAGTTCGGCGCGCGGCGTCAGGGCGGCCACCGAGTCGATCACCAGAAGGTCCACCGCGCCGGACCGCACGAGCGTGTCGGCAATTTCCAGCGCCTGTTCGCCCGAATCGGGCTGCGAAATCAGAAGGTCGTCCAGGTCGATGCCCAGCTTGCCGGCATAGACCGGGTCAAGCGCATGCTCGGCGTCAATGAAGGCGCAAACGCCGCCATTGCGCTGGGCTTCCGCCACGCAGTGCAGCGACAGGGTCGTCTTGCCCGAGCTTTCCGGCCCGAAAATCTCGATGATGCGGCCTTTCGGCAGACCGCCAATGCCCAGCGCGATGTCGAGCCCCAGCGACCCGGTGGAGATCGCCTCGATGTCCATCGATTTCTTGTCGCCGAGGCGCATGACCGAGCCTTTGCCGAACGAACGCTCGATGTTTCCCAACGCGGTTTCAAGGGCCTTCTGCTTATCCACGCCGGTTTCCTTCTGCACGATCGCAAGTGTCGGTTTGCTCATCACTCGTCTCCTTAGGTCTACCATGGGGGCCAGTTTGGCAAGGCCCCCGATTGCCATGCTGAGTGCTCGTGTACACTATTTGTTCCGGAGAACAAAGCAGAAACTTTTCCAGGGGCCGCTTTTCTTTCGCAGGCCCTTGAGTCATACTTGGCCCATGCTCACACGATCCGGAAATTCCGGCGGGGAAGCCCGCCTTCGCTATGGCGACAATGACTATCACATCCTGTCGCCCGGCGGGTTTGTCACCTGCGCCGTCACCGGTAGGCCGATTCCCCTCGGCGCCCTACGCTATTGGAGCGTTGACTTGCAGGAAGCCTATTGGGATGCCGAAGCGGCCGCCCAGCGCCTGGCTTACACACGGTAAGGCGGTTCAGGCGGTCGCGCGCCCGGCCGGGTTCATCTGCCAGACGCGCAGATTGAGCGCCGCCGCGATGGTCACCCAGACGAGATAGGGCGACACGATCACCGCCGCCGCAAGATCGAGGCGCGAAAACAAGACAATCTGTGCCGCGATCGACAGCCAGAGCGCCACCACGATGACAAAGCCGAGCCCCATCCGGCGCAGCCCGAAGAACACGCCCGACCAGCTCGCATTGATCAGCAGGCTTGCGCCATAGACGGTCAGCGCCGCCGCGCTGCCGTCCCCGCCCGTCCGCCAGATCAGCCAGCCCGCCACGGCGTTGAGCACGAACAGCACGGACCAGGTGACCGGAAAGGCCCAGTCCGGCGGCGTCCAGGACGGCTTGGCGAGCCCCTTGTACCAGGCGCCCGGACGAAAGATCGCCCCGCTCGACGCCGCGCCCAGATTGGCGAGCATGAACAGCGCCAGCGCGACCAGGTTTTCCGGCGTGATCATCGATAGCCCTCGCGCCTGACGCTCGCGGCC
>JBGSOU010000300.1:0-3425 GCA_041739025.1 Hyphomonas sp. | reverse complement strand
GCCCGAAGCCTATATCTACGACGCCGTTCGCACGCCCCGCGGCAAAGGCAAGTCCAGCGGCGCGCTGCACGAGATCACCGCGCTGAGCCTCGGCACGCAGGTGCTGCAGGCCATCCGTGACCGGAACAATCTCGACACCTCGAAGGTGGACGATGTCGTGTTCGGTTGCGTCTCGCCGGTCGGTGAGCAGGGCGGCGATATCGCCCGCATCGCGGTGCTGAATGCCGACTATGCCGAGACGACCGCCGGCGTGCAGGTCGACCGGTTCTGTGCCTCGGGCCTTGAGGCCTGCAACATGGCCGCCTCGAAAGTGATGACCGGCGAGGCCGACATGGCCATCGGCGGCGGCGTCGAGAGCATGAGCCGCGTGCCGATGGGCGCCGCTGGCGGCGCCTGGTCGACCGATCCGCAGGTCGCCTTCAAATCCTATTTCACGCCGCAAGGCATCGGCGCCGACACGATCGCCACGAAATACGGCTTCAGCCGCGACGACGTGGATGCCTTCGCCCTCGAGAGCCAGCGCCGCGCGGCGCAGGCCTGGAAGGAAGGCCGCTTCAAGAAGTCCATCGTGCCGGTGCGCGACCAGATGGGCGGCATCCGCCTCGCCCATGACGAGCACATGCGCCCCGACACCACCATGCAGACCCTCGCGGCGCTCGACCCGTCCTTTGCCGGCATGGGCGCCATGGGCTTCGATGAAGTGATCAAGCAGCGCTATCCGGAACTCGAGAAGATCAACCACGTGCACCACGCCGGCAACTCGTCGGGCATCGTGGATGGCGCGTCGGCTGTGCTCTTCGGTTCGAAGGAAATGGGCGAAGCGATGGGCCTGAAGCCGCGCGCGCGTGTGCGCGCCATGGCCTCCATCGGCTCCGAGCCAGGCATCATGCTGACCGGCCCGACCTACGTGACCCAGAAGGTGCTGAAGAAAGCCGGCATGAATGTCGGCGATATCGACATCTATGAACTGAACGAAGCCTTCGCTTCGGTCGTCATGCTGATGATGAAGCTGCTCGGCATTCCGCACGAGAAAATGAACGTGAACGGCGGCGCCATCGCGATGGGCCACCCACTGGGCGCAACCGGCGGCATGCTCGTCGGTACCGTGCTCGACGAGCTGGAGCGGACCGACAAGGAAACCGGCCTGATGACGCTCTGCGTCGGCGCCGGCATGGGCACTGCCACGATCATCGAACGGGTCTAGGGCCAGGCGATGAACCCGGCCGAGCGATACAGCGCTCTCTCTGCGGATTCGATCCTCACGACGCTCGCGCGTCTCGGGGCGCGGGTGCGCGAGCGCTTTCCCCACAGGGGACTGGCTGGCGTCTGCGCCGAGCTGGACCGTATCGCGCGGGTCCATGTGCAGCGGGTGGGTGAGGTGTCAAAGCCTCACCTCCTGCTGCGCGGCCTGGTCGCGCTCGTGCTTCTCGCCGGCCTGTTCATGGCCGGCGTTGGGGTGGAGCAGAAAGTCCGCCAGCTGATGGACAATCCCGATGCCATCGGCTTTGAGGGCATCGAGGCAATTGCCAACATCCTGATCCTGATGGGCGCGGCGATCTGGTTCCTCCTGAACCTCGAAGCCCGCATCAAGCGGTCTCAGGCGCTGAACGCCCTGCACGAGCTGCGCTCCATCGCGCATGTGATCGACATGCACCAGCTGACCAAGGACCCGGCCAGCCTGCTCGGCGCGGGGCGCACCGCCTCCTCACCCGAACGGGATCTCTCTCCCGCCGACCTCATGCGCTACCTCGATTACTGCACGGAACTCCTGTCGCTGATCGGCAAGCTTGCCGCGCTCTACATGCAGGGCGTGCGCGACGAAGTGGTGATCCACACCGTCAACGAGATCGAAGGCCTGACCACCAACCTTTCCAGCAAGATCTGGCAGAAGATCATGATCATCCGTTCAGAGATCGATCTGCCTGTTCCCCAATCCTGATCCCAATTTCCGAATACAAGGAGCCATTCCATGAACCTCGAGACATTCACATTCGACATTGACGCCGATGGCATCGCCCATGCCATCTTCGACGTGCCGGGCCGCAGCATGAACACGCTGACGGGCAAGGCGGTGGCCGACATCATCGCGATCACGCAGGAAGTCGCCACCAACGATGCCATCAAGGGCCTCGTGATTTCCTCGGGCAAGGCAAGCGGTTTCTGCGCCGGCGCCGATCTCGGCGAGATGGGCGACCGCGCGGGTGCGGGCGGCGAGAAAACGCCGAAGTCCGTGGACGAACAAAAGAAAGACCAGTTCAACGCCGGCTTCTCGCTGAACGGCACGCTGCGCAAACTGGAAACCTGCGGCAAGCCGGTCGCCGTCGCGCTGAACGGTCTCGCCCTCGGCGGCGGTCTCGAAGTGGCGCTCGCCGGCCATTACCGGGTCGCGGCGAATGACAATCCGAAGCTGCAGTTCGGCCTGCCGGAAGCCAAGATCGGCCTCCTTCCGGGCGCCGGCGGCACGCAGCGCCTGCCGCGCCTCGTGGGCGTTCAGGCCGCGCTTCCGCTGATCCTGCAGGGCGAGAGCTTCTCCGCCGAGCAGGCGAAGGCGATGGGCGTCGTCAACGAACTTGCGCCGTCTTCGGAAACAGTCGCCCGCGCGAAAGCCTGGGTGAAGGCGAACCCCAAGGCGAAAGCGCCATGGGACGAGAAGGGCTTCAAGGTTCCGGGCGGCGTGCCGCACAAGTCGCCGGGCGCTGGCCAGGTCGCAACGATGGCGAACATGATGCTCGCCTCGAAAACCTATGGCAACTATCCGGCCCAGAAGAACATCCTCTCCTGCATCTATGAAGGCATCCAGGTGCCGATTGATGCCGGCCTGCGCATCGAGACGCGCTACTTCATCAATACCCAGCAGCGCCCGGAAGCGAAGGCGATGATCCGCTCGCTGTTCCTGTCGATGCAGGAACTCGGCAAGGGCGCCAACCGCCCGGCCGGTCATCCGAAGACGGAGTTCAAGAAGATCGCCGTCATCGGGGCGGGCCTGATGGGCGCCGGCATTGCCTATGTGCAGGCGAAGGCCGGCATCCCGACCGTGCTGGTGGATGTGAGCAAGGAAGCCGCCGAGAAGGGCAAGCAATACTCGGTGCGGCTCGTCGAGAAAGATGTTTCGCGCGGCAAGCTGTCGAAGGAAAAGGGCGACGCGCTGCTCGCCCTGATCACGGCCACGGACAATTATGACGACTTCAAGGGCGCGGACCTCGTGGTCGAGGCGGTGTTCGAAAATGAGGAACTGAAGGCGAAGATCACGCAGGCCGCCGAAGCCGTGCTCGGCGCGGACGCCGTGTTCGGCTCCAACACCTCGACACTGCCGATCACTGGTCTTGCCAAAGCGTCGAAACGCCCGGCCAACTTCATCGGCATCCACTTCTTCTCGCCGGTGGAGCGCATGGGTCTTGTCGAGATCATCATGGGCAAGGAGACGA
>JBGSOU010000298.1:0-2136 GCA_041739025.1 Hyphomonas sp. | reverse complement strand
ATGCGCGCAAGGCGGGCGTGGATATCGTCGCGGCCTCGTCGCTGGCGGCCTCTTCCGGCGTCTGGAAGAGCGGGCCGATCTCGACATCCCAGCCGAGGTCCATCAACGCGGACGCGACAACCTTCTGCCCCCGGTCATGCCCGTCCTGGCCCATCTTGGCGATGTAGATCTTCGGCCGGCGGCCATGCGCCTTCTCGAACTTCGCGGCGAGGGCCTGCGCCTGCTCGGCCTTGTCATTGCCCTTCACGCCGCCGCCATAAACGCCCTTGATCGAGCGGATCACGGCGCTGTGGCGGCCCTGGCTGCGCTCGACGGCTTCTGAAATCTCGCCCACGGTGGCCTTGGCGCGCGCCGCGTCCACCGCCAGCGCCAGCAGGTTGCCCTTGCCGCTCGCTGCGGCCTCGGCAATCGCGTCCAGCTTCGCTTCGACTTCGGCGCCGTTGCGCTCGGCCTTCAAGCGCGCCAGCTTCTCGAGCTGCATTCGGCGCACGGCGGCATTGTCGACCTTCAGTACCGGGACGTCTTCATCCTCATCCAGCAGGAACTTGTTGACGCCGACGACCGTCTGCGTGCCGGAGTCGATGCGCGCCTGCGTGTTGGCAGCGGCCTCCTCGATACGCAGCTTCGGCAGGCCTTCCTCGATGGCCTTCGCCATGCCGCCCATCGCCTCGACTTCGGCAATGTGTTTCAGCGCTTTCTCGGCCAGGTCATGCGTCAGGCGCTCGACATAATAGCTGCCGCCGAACAGGTCGATCGACTGGCAGGCGCCGGCTTCCTGTTGGAGCAGGATCTGCGTGTTGCGCGCGATGCGGGCCGAGAAATCCGTCGGCAGGGCCAGCGCTTCATCGAAGCTGTTGGTGTGCAGGCTCTGCGTCTGCCCGCCCGCCGCCGCGATGGCTTCCAGGCAGGTGCGGATGACGTTGTTGTAGACATCTTGCGCCGTCAGGCTCCAGCCAGAGGTCTGCGAATGCGTCCGCAGGCTGAGGGATTTGGTCGACTTCGGCGCAAAGTTCTCCTGCACCAGCTTCGCCCAGATCAGGCGCGCCGCGCGCATCTTGGCCACTTCCATGAACGTGTTCATGCCGATGGCCCAGAAGAAGGAAAGGCGCGGCGCAAACGCATCGACATCAAGGCCGGCGGCCACGCCCGCGCGGATGTATTCGATACCGTCCGCCAGCGTGTAGGCGAGCTCCAGGTCCGCCGTCGCGCCCGCTTCCTGCATGTGATAGCCGGAGATCGAGATCGAGTTGAACTTCGGCATCTTCTGCGACGTGTAGGCGAAGATGTCCGAAATGATCCGCATGCTGGGTTTCGGCGGATAGATATACGTGTTGCGCACCATGAACTCTTTCAGAATGTCATTCTGAATCGTTCCGGCAAGCTTCTCCGGCGGCACGCCCTGTTCCTCGGCGGCGACGATATAGAGCGCGAGGATCGGCAGCACCGCGCCGTTCATCGTCATCGACACCGACATCTGGTCCAGCGGAATGCCGGAGAACAGTGTGCGCATGTCGTAGATCGAGTCGATCGCCACCCCGGCCATGCCGACATCGCCGGAAACCCGCACGTGATCGGAATCGTATCCGCGGTGCGTGGCGAGATCGAAGGCAACCGACAGGCCTTTCTGTCCGGCCGCCAGGTTGCGCCGGTAGAAGGCATTGGAATCCTCTGCCGTCGAAAAGCCCGCATACTGACGAACCGTCCAGGGCTGGTTCGTATACATCGTGGGGTAGGGCCCCCGGCCGAACGGCGCCAGGCCTGGATAGTCATCGACGAAATCAAGACCCGCCCGGTCCGACGCGGTGTAAGCGGTCTTCACCGCGATGCCTTCCGGCGTCTCCCAGGTCTCGCCCAGCTTCGGCTTGCCGGTTTTCGCAGCCGGTGTCTCGAGCGCGAGTTTCGTGAAGTCAGGAAATTGGGTCATTGGGCCACTCCCAGTTCAGCCTGCGCCAGTTTGAGCAGGTGCACCACATCCGCGCCCGCAAAGATATTCGCGTCGATGCCGGCCGCCTCATGCTTGCCCGCCAGCCAGACGCGCTGGGCGCCGGCTTTCTTTAGCGCCTCGGCGGCGCCTGCCGCTTCGGCTTCATAATTCTTGTCCGTGCTGCACAGCACGGCGATCCGGCAGCCGGATGC
>JBGSOU010000281.1:0-2303 GCA_041739025.1 Hyphomonas sp. | reverse complement strand
CTCTCATAGTTCACGAGGCACCCGGCCTCGCCCGGTGCCGCGCAGACCGGCATGCCGCCGAAGGTGCCGTCGGCATCGGCGTGCGCGGTAAAGCCGATCGCGTGGGCGCCGATGATCCGGGCTTGCACCGGCTTGCCGATGATTTCCGCCTTCAATAGCTGCAGCACCATGTCGGCGCCTTGCGAATGGCCGATCAGCAGAACGGGCCGGCCCTTGTTGTTGTGCTCGAGATAGTGGGTCCAGCTGTCCACCACGTCGGCCCAGCGCATCTCGATGTTGGCGTTCGAGACGCCGGTGACGAGCAAGGTCTGCAGTTCCAGCAGCGTGCGCTGGCGATAGATCGGTGCATACAGGTTGCAGACCGAGCCATAGCGCGCCAGCTGGTTTTCCGCGACGTTCAGCTCCTCGGGCCCGGTCAGCAGGTCGCTGTTCCAGGTTTTATCAAAGGAAACAGTGGGGTAGATGTAAAAGCAGTCAAAGGTCGCCGCCTCGGCGGGCAGGGTCTGTTCGATCTCGGTGGTGCCGTCCTCATGGAGGACCGTTGCGGTGAGGTCCACGTCGCAGGCATTGCCCTCGGCCATGTCCGGATGGCACAGCCAGTTGCGCATGTCGTCATAGTTCACGCGGGCGAACGGCGCCGGGACCGGAGGGGGCGGGACCTCGACCGTGAGGTCCGGCTCCATCGCCGGCGGGGCCTTGCAGCCGGCCAGAAGCAACGCAGCGGCGAGCAGTCCTGTGCGCAACATCATCATCCGTGTCTCAATCTGTCTCATGCCAGCACCAGGTCTATTGCGGCGAGGTGTTTCTGTTTCTCGGCTTCCGGCAGGAAGCTCGCGGTGAAGCTGTTGCGGGCAAGCTGGATCACCTGCGCGTCGGAGAGGCTGAGTGCTTCGGCCGTCTTCTCGTAGTTGCGCCCGACATAACCGCCGAAATAGGCCGGGTCGTCGGAGTTCACGGTCACCATCAGTCCAGCCTCCAGCTGCGCCTTCACGGGGCTGTCCTTGAGGTCCTTGATCACGCAGAGCGACAGGTTCGACAGGGGGCAGTTAGTCAGCGGGGTCTGGGTGTCCTTCAGGATCTGGATCAGGGCGGGGTCTTCCATCGACCGGTTGCCATGGTCGATCCGGTCGACGCCGATCTCGATCAGCGCCTCGCGCACATAGTCCGGCGGGCCCTCCTCGCCGGCGTGCATGCACAGCTTGAAGCCGAGCTCCCGGCAGCGTTTGTAAAGCCGTTCGAACTTCAGCGGTGGATGCCCCATCTCGGAGGAATCGAGGCCTACGCCGATGAACTTGTCATGCCAGGGCTCGGATTCTTTCAGCAGAGCGAAC
Organism: Hyphomonas sp.; assembly: GCA_041739025.1. Taxonomy (GTDB): domain Bacteria; phylum Pseudomonadota; class Alphaproteobacteria; order Caulobacterales; family Hyphomonadaceae; genus Hyphomonas. The sequence continues at coordinate 972 of JBGSOU010000281.1, read as the reverse complement.
CCATCCTCTTCAGACAGGTGGCGCAGGAAGCTCAGGATCAGGTAGTTGGAAATCCCGAGCTCTCTTTCCCCGCGCTTCAGCGCCGCGAGGATGCCCTCGGCGACCGTGCCGAAGGCCACACCGCGTTCGGTATGCGCCTGCGGGTCAAAGAACATCTCGACATGGCGTACATTGTCCGCCGCCGCGCGCTGCAGGTAGGCCCAGGTCAGGTCGTGGAAGTCTTCCTCGGTGCGCAGCACCTGCATGCCCTCGTAATAGAGGTCCAGGAACTCCTGCAGGTTCGAGAAATTGTAGGCCGCCTTCGCCTCGTCCAGCGTCTTGAACCGCAGGTCGATTCGGTTGCGCGCGGCGAGCTGCATCATCAGCTCCGGCTCGAAGCTGCCTTCGATGTGCAGGTGGAGTTCCGCCTTGGGCAGGCGCTGGATCAGGTCGTGTTGTGTCATGGATCAAGGTCTATCTGAACCGCCCGGGGGCGTCCAGAACGTCCTTACCCGGGATCGCGCGCCTGAACGGTTTCGAGGTAGGCGATGAGCCCTTCGATATCGACCGGTTCGAACACCCAGTCGGGCATGTCGGGATGGTCCGTCACACGGCCCGCCGCAAAGGCGTCCTTGAGGGCGCTGATTTCGACCGTCCGGTACAGGAAGCGGAAGGGTGGTGCGTCGGCGTGGGGGCTATTCCCGTCCGCGCCGATGGCATGGCATTCGGCGCAGGCCGCCTCGGCGACGGCTTCGCCCCGGCCAATGCGCTCATCCTGTTCGGTAATGGGGCGTTCTTCCGCGTTGGAGGGCGCGGCAGGGAGGGGGCTGTCGCCGTCTACTGCGGCTTTCGTGCACGCAGACAGCGCCAGCACGATCAACAGGGACACAAGGGCGAACCCCGCGCGCATCAGGCCGCTGCCATCAGGCTCGCAAACAGCGCGGCGCCGTCGCCGCCGCATTCGGCGCCGCCCATCGCCCGCTCGGGGTGGGG
>JBGSOU010000296.1:0-5555 GCA_041739025.1 Hyphomonas sp. | reverse complement strand
CCCGCCCGGCCGGACGGGGGCTTTGCCCCGCCGCCTGCGCCCTGCCCTGAGCGCCGCCCACGGCCGATCTCTCCTTCCAGTAGTTCCCTGTCCGAACGTGACAGCTGGCGCTGACCGCGCATGCAGAAAGTCTCACCCCGGTTCGCCGATGACGCGAGCCGTGAGGAGATGAGCAATTGGTCCAGACTGCGTGTCGACATGGCTCACGTATCTCCATTCAAGGAAAAAGCTCCGCTGGCGGATGGACTAAACTCACAGGTCGCCGCGCGACCTGTGGGCCATACCATGACCTGCGAAAGTTCCCGCGCCGACCGGCGTCTCGCGTGACCGCAGGTCACGCCTTTATCTTGCCCTCCAACCTTCATACGGCCCTCCATCATCCAGAGCCTAGCACGTGTGCGGATCGGAAGATCCTGCGTTCACCCTGCACGCGACATCTAACTGCTCGCGGTATCAGGGAAACTTGCGCCAGGTGGCTTCGATATTCGCAGCCGATATGACGCCCCAGTAGCGTCCATCGAAGCTCATCTCATCATCGCCGAGAAGGAAAATCTCGCCAGCCCCGAGCGTCACGCAGCCTGACCATTGAGGCAACGCGACACCCGCTGAATCCGATCGAGACGAAGTGGCCACGTGCACATCATTGATCAGTATCTGACCATTCTCGGAACAGACACGGTCTCCGTTCACTGCGGCGATGCGTTTGAGGAATCGGTCTCCAGCCGCGTTCACGTAACCCGCTTCGACATAATCATGGTCAACGGCGCGAACCGGGATCGTCACCACGGCGCCTCGCTGAGCGCTTGTTTCTGTGCGGACATATAAGCCAGGTTCAAGAGACGAAGATGGGTTGTAGAGGACGACGCCCTGCTGGTTCAAAACGGCGAAACTCAGCGCTGCGACCGCAAGGCCTGCAACGCCAAGACTCGCGTGCGTGGAGAGTGAACCAGACTTCATGGCGCCTTCTCGTCGCAAGACTCAGGCCATCCGCTCTGGGGACAAAAACTGCTTTTGGAGAGAAATGACGAAACGTTCGGGTGGCGAGAGTCAGGCAAACTTCTGCGCTAGCTAGACTTAGCCAAGTCAATCTGAAATCTATCGTCTATGACCACGGTAAACATACTGGATGCCAAATCGAACCTCTCCCGTCTGGTAGAAGCCATTGAGAGCGGAGCGGAACGCGAAATCATCATTGCCCGCAACGGCAAGCCTGCAGCGCGCCTTGTCCCGATCCATGCCTCGCCGGTCGACGTGCGTATTGGTGTCGCCAAGGGAAAGTTTACGACACCTGAACCGGATCCGGAACTGGAAGCCGAAGCGGCCGCCCTTTTTGGCGGCCCTGGTTCGTGAAACTGCTGCTCGACACGCATTGCGCTCTGGGCAGTGTAAGACAATCCCCGCCTGTCTCAGGCGGCGCGCACTCTGATCCTTGATCCCTCAGCCACACTTTACGTGGGCGTTGTCAGCCTCTGGGTGATTGCAATCAAGCATTCGCTAGGCCGAGGACCGGAGGCCATGCCAATGTCTGCCGGGGACGCGCAACGCTTCTTCGAGGCTTCCGGCTTTGTCATCGTTCCAATGGCCAGCGCCCATGTTCTGGCACTCGAGTCCCTACCTCGGCATCATGACGACCCCTTTGACAGGCTTTTGGTTGCGACTGCCCTGACAGAGCCGTACCGGTTCGTGACGCATGACGCGCGCCTCGCCGCTTACGGACCGATCGTGACCGTTGTCTGAAAACAGCCTCCAATGCCGAACCGGTCGCGATAAGGATCCATAAGTCGCGCTCGCGCCGGGATTGGCGCGGACTCGGTAAATGGAAAAGCGGGGGCAAGCTTGACGGTCGAATCTCAAAGCAGTATATACACGTATATCCCAAGGTATGGACCCTATGACCGTCGCACGTAGCCGAACCTTCAAAAGCGGAAACAGCGAAGCCGTCCGGCTTCCGAAAGACGTTGCTTTCGGCGACGGGGTCGAACTCATCATCGTGCGTTCTGGCGATGTGATGACGATCTATCCGGCCCAGATGACAGTCACCGAGATGCTGAGCCGGTTGCAAGCTTTGCCGGTGCCGCCTGAGATCGAAGTTCGCGAAACCGAGTCTCTGCCCGAGCGGGACGCGCTTTAAGTTGGCCTGCATCATCGACACAAATGTTGCGATCCATCTGCGGGATGGCGATGCCGGCGTAAAAAAGCGGCTCGCAGAACTTGGCGACGGTGTTCTCATGTCGATCGTCACCCGGGTCGAACTGGAAGGCGGTGTGTACAGGGTTCCGGAATATGCCCCGATCCGGCGCGCGCGTCTCGATGTCATCATTGCGGCCATACCGGCGCTGGCCTTTGACGACCTGGCAGCCGGGTTCTATGCGAACATTCTCTCAGAAGCGGGCTATTCGAGGCGGAAGATCCTTGACCGGATGATCGCGGCGCAGGCGCTTGCGCACCGGGCCACGCTGATCACGATGAATGCCCAGGACTTCTCGGACATTCCGGGACTGGATTTACGTGACTGGAGCTGAGCCTCCAGCACAGGCAAACTCGCAGAGGCCAGCTGATACGTTGGCGCAATACAAAAGCCGCCCCGGAGGTCCCTCCGGGGCGGCTCTTTTAGGCTTGGATTTGCCCTCTAGTCGCGGGGATTCCAGAGGATCACGTGGCGACCTTTCTTGCCTTTGACCGGAGCAAGGTTCGCGAAGATCTTGCGGGGACCGATCTGCGGGTCTGCAAGTGTGATCGAGAGGTATTCCCGGCCCGAAGCTTTCGCCTTGCGCATCCAGGCGCCGCCGATTTCGGTCGAGGTCTCTCCGGCGAAGATGCGGTAGTCCGGCTGTCCGTCGCCGGCTTTTTCCGCATTCTTCTCGATGCGGATGGCGGCCGACAGGTTCATCATTGCGAGCGTGCCTTCGAAGCCGGCTTTGGTCTCCGTGACGTATCCGAGTGCGTTTGCCATGGGGGTCTCCTTTTCGTTTCCTGGCTCGTCTTCCGGGAACCCCTTGTTCCCGTCGACGCCGGACCGAAAGGACGGCCTGCGCCGGGCATGAACCCCCACTATCTCTTTGGGGGGCGCAACGTAGTGGAGCACCGCCCTGGGCAGGAAATTTGTCTCGCGATGAATGCGCGTAGCGCAGAGGAAATTTCCTGAATGGGGCGGTTTGAGGCCCGGTGCAGGTCGTCCATGTCCAACGGCAAGAGACGGAAACAAGGGGTCCGCGAGAGGCAGGTTCCGGGAACGAATGAGGCTCCCTGTTCCGCAACGCACTCGGATAACTCACGGAGAATCAGACGTAGTTTCTGACGGCAAGGCACGCGACTCGAACCTTCAGCTCCCTGATCCGCACAGAGAGCCCCTCGCGCAAAAAAGCCGCCCGGCGGCAAGCACCGGGCGGCTCCATCTTGCCTGAGAGGAGACGAAGAACTCAGGCAGCGTTGGCTTTGCAAGTTGAAGGCTCGGTGCTGGCTTCCTGCTCCGTATCCGCTTGGAACAATCCAGCGATCCGGTTCCAGGCATCAGCGGGTGGACAGGCTGCACCGTCCAGACGGCGCGTCGGTGGCACTTGCATCCAGCCCGGCGTCCATGCGGCTGCGTGCGATGCCTCACGAGCCGCTAGCGCCTCTGCCAGTAGCGCCTTCTGCACCTTTGTGGTTTCGACTGCAGCGTCGCGCGCGGCCTCCAGCGACACCGCATCAGCGATGAAAGCGGCAATCGCGCGCTTGTCGCGCAAGAGGTCGAAGAACGCCTCGTCCGGCTTCCAGAACCCTGCCGGGTCCGTGCCGCAGGCATGCAGCACAGCCTCGACAGCGGGCCCGCCGGACTCAAGCGTCTCCGCCATCGCAATTGCCATCACCTGCATCACTTCGGCGTCGGACATGGCCAGCAAGGCCGCAATCATCTCGCACAGGTGATAGGCGTCTCCGCTCCGGCGCGGGACCGGGGCCCCGAGGGCCTCGAACAGGGTCTCCACGCCCTCCCGCGCGGTGACAAGTTCGGCGGCAGCAGACCCGCCCTCGACGCTCGAAAGTGTCGCTTCCTTCACGGCGCCCGGCGAATGCAGGCGCACGTTCCAGAGTGATGAGCCGCATAGCGCATGCGCCGCCATCAGGCGCATCGCGATAGCCGGGTTCCGGATCAGGCTCGCCTGCGCGACAGCATGCCGGTGTAAGCCGATATAGTCCGTCATCGGGCCGGACATCTCGGGCCGTATCGCGGTTTCCGGTTCAATCCCGCCGCTGGCATTTGCCGTCCTGGCCTTCCGGGCTTCGGCGGCTTTCAGCCAGCCTTCATGGAACGTGATCGTGCCATCATGGCGTTGTTCGACAATCACCTTGCCGCCCTGCTTCTTGGTCGACTGGACGAAGTCCCAGCGCTGGAAACAGGCCCCGCGTTCCATCACGATCACATCCGCCCAGCCGCGCTGGCGGTAGCCCTCGACGCGCGTCGCAATAACTGCGCCCTGCGCCTCCCAGAAAGATGCCGCGTCTGCAAAAACGGCTGCCTCACCGAACAGGTCGGCAGTCACTGCGCCGGTGTAACCGGCAAGGTTGAACAGCGCCTTGTCTGTGGTAATCGCACTGCCGCCGGTGATCCATGCGCGGCAGGCCCGCCCCATCGGGGCGCGCTCGGTCTCGCTGTTCCACAGCTTCAACCAATCCGCCTGCTGGGCTGGCGTGGCAAGCGTCAGCGCCCGCACGGTTTCCCGATCGATTTCATCCTCAGCATAAAGCTTGCGGATCGGCGCGCTGAGCGCGGCGAGCGCCAGCACCCTTCGGACATTCAGTTCGGTCACGCCGAAGAAGCCCGCGATCTCCTCTACGGTCCGGCTTTCGTCGTGAAGCTTCCGGAATGCCGTGTACTGCTCCATCTCGGTGGCAGGCAGGCGGGCTACGTTCTCGATGATCGAGGCTTCGATGGCGGATGCTGCATCGCCTTCTGCCATCACCGCGCAGGGCACCAGCGGATCGCTGCCGGTCTCCTTCGCGATCTGTTGGAGCGCAAAGAACCGGCGGCGTCCGGCGACGATGCCGTAGCCGCCCGCTTCACGCCGGACGAGCAGGGTCTGGCGGATACCCTTCTCCCGGATCGACGGCAGGATGTCGGAGACATCCGGCGCTTTGCGCCCATGGCGCATGTTGAGTTTGGAAATGCCGAGCGCGCTCAGCTTGATATGGATGAGGTCTGGTTGTGACATGGGAATACTCCTCAGAATGGAAACAGGTGTGGGGGCGCAAGGGCGAGGCCCAGCCGCCACGGCGGCAGGTGCCAGTTGATCGCCACGAACGGCGTGCCGAAATAGTCGTGCGAGGCGTCGGCTGCGCTGGCGCCGAGATCGAAATCCCGGATGATCAGGTCCGGCCTTCGCCCGGCGACCCAGAGTCCGGTGACAAAGCCCTGTTCGATGTCGAGCGTCAGCGAAGGACGCGGGCCGAGCAGCTGCTGAAAGATGTCCGGCATCATGCGCCCTCCAGAGCGTCGGCATGGCGAGCGAGCCGCGCCAGCGTTTCACGGGTAACAGCGATGGCCTCGGGGAGGAGTTCGTTCGCGACGTCCGTCAGGT
>JBGSOU010000248.1:0-2082 GCA_041739025.1 Hyphomonas sp. | reverse complement strand
TCAGCAGGCGCGGCCCGGGTGGGGCGTCCGGACCGGCCGGCAAGACGGGCGCAGGTGTCGCCACCATGTCCTGACCATCGGCGACCGGACCAAAATATACGAGCTTGAAGCCGGACGCTTCCTCGTGGACAACTTTCAGGGCAATACCCCCGTCGGAAAGCAGCAGGCTGTTTGTCATCTGTCTCGTTCCCGGCCCGGGCCAAGCGCCCAGCCGTTTCTATTGTCCGATACGCTGGCGCGAAAGCCTCCTACTCTCCACTGGCCGTCTCTCCAAAGCCAAACATCGCAGGTTCCATGCCCTTCAAACCGCCCAACATCAAACTCGAGGGGACGACCGGCCCGGTTTTCAGACGCGACCATTGCAAGGCCGATGGCCGGTGCCTGTCGCTTTACGGCTACGCGCCGCATGAAAGCGCTGCCCTGGACGAATTGCTGAGGCCGGAGACGGCGCCGGGCGAAGTGCGCCGGGATCCCTTGCGCAACAGCTGGGCGATCTACGCGCCCCATCGCCAGTCACGGACCTTCCTGCCTTCGGCGGCCGATGATCCGCTGGCCCCGGCCCGGCCCGGTGCGCCGCCCACCGAGATCCCGTTCGAGGATTTCGAACTCGCGGTCTTCGAGAACCGTTTTCCGAGTCTGGCCCCTGTCGTCCGGCCCGGCCAGCTCAGCCCCTGGGCGTCCGGCCCGGCCACCGGACAGTGCGATGTCGTGGTATTTTCGAAGGAACCGTCCGGAAGTCTTGGCACCCTCAGCCAAGCACGCCGGGTGTTGCTGATCGAGGCCCTGATTGATCGCTACAGGGCGCTCCATGAGGCGGGCTTTGCCTATGTCATGCCGTTTGAAAACCGGGGCGAACAGGTCGGCGTCACCCTGCCCCACCCGCATGGGCAGATCTATGCCTTCCAGGACGTGCCGGAGCCGCAGATGGCTGCGGCGCGGGCTTTCGGAAATGGATACGATCTGGTTGCCGAACATGCCGCCTGGGGCGGGCAGTTCGATGTCGCAGAGGATGGCGGCCTGATTGCATTCTGTCCGCCCTTCGCCCGGTTTCCCTTCGAGACCTGGATCATGCCAAGGCGGCCCTGCGCCGGCCCCTGGGCGCTGGACGCCGAGGGCGTCCATTCGCTGGCCCGGCTGCTGGCTGAAGTTCCGCGCAAGCTCGACGCGCTGTTTGGCGAGCCCATGCCGTACATGATGAGTTTTCAGGCGGCGCCGCGCGAGGCCGCTTCACGCTTTCAGTTCACCGTTCAGTTCTTCCCTGTTCTCAGGGCGCCGGGGCGGCTGAAGTTCCTGGCCAGCGTGGAACAGTTTACCGGCGTGTTCACCGTGGATGTCGTGCCGGAAACGGCTGCAGAAAGGCTGAGAGCGCTATGACCCCGCCTGCGCCCCCCACCCAGCGCGCAACCACGCCGGGCCGCGTCAACCTCATCGGCGAGTGGATCGACTTCAACGGCGGTACCGTTCTGCCCATGGCGCTGTCTCAATCTGTCTCACTGGAGATGCACGCCAATCAGCAGAACCAGGACCGCGTGCGCTCGGCGCAGTTTCCGGATCAGGTCGACTTTGACACCCGCGCCCCCGCTGCAGGGCACTGGTCCGACTATGTCCGAGGCGGCCTTCAGCATGCGCGCGCGGCGGGTTGGATCACCGGAGGTCAGGATGTGACGGTCGAAAGCACGGTGCCCGTCGGGGCCGGCCTATCCTCGTCTGCGGCCACCATCGTCGCGGCGCTGAAGGCCGCCAGCGCGCATCTCGCCAACATTGACCCGGTGCAAATCGCCCAGGCCGCCAAGCGAATCGAGAATGAGTTCATCGGCGTGCCGTGCGGGATCATGGACCAGATGGCCGTCGCGATCGGCACGACCGGCAATGTCCTTGCGCTCGACACGCGCGATTGTTCCCATGAGGTCATCCCGGTGCCCGGCGACTGGGCCATTGCAGTGGTGCATTCCGGCATTGGCCGCGCCCTCGCGGACGGACGCTACAAGGTCCGCCGGGAAGAATGCCTTGCCGCCGCCGAGGCGCTCAATGTGCCTTATCTGTGCGATGCCAGCCTCGCGGCGGCGGAAGCCCTGCCGCCGC
>JBGSOU010000237.1:0-1883 GCA_041739025.1 Hyphomonas sp. | reverse complement strand
GCAACGTCTCGACCGACAGCGTCCGCCAGTCGGTCACGTGTCCGGCCCCGCTGAGCCGCGTTGCGCCAACACCGATCAGTGCAAAGAGGATCAGCGCGCCGCACGCCAGAAGCAGGCCGCGCGGCGGGTGCAGATCATGATTGTGTGTGGTGTCTGGAAGAGGCGCGTGGGTCATGACGGGGTCCTCAGGATGCGCGCGCGGCCATACCGGCCACCGGAACAGGCGTGCGCGGAGGGTGCGGGGCGGGGGCCAGGGTGACGCGGGCGGGCGCATGCGCGGAGATGGCAGAGGCCATCGTACGGGCAACCGACTGGACATCCGACAGACCGCGCAGCATCGGCTGCGGCCGGCTGAACTTCAGGGGACGCACATGCGGCCAGAGTTTTAGGAAGCCGAGCCCGCCGGGCGTCGTCAGCGCCAGGACGATATCGCCCTTCCCCGGACCATAACGACGCAGGTCCGCCGAAGCGATTTGCTCATAAGGAAGGTTCACATACTTCCGGATGGCCACGCCGTAGCGCAGCACGATGCGCTTCGTGGTCACCGAATAGACGGTTGCGCGCGCCATCAGCCAGGCGATCAGGAACAGGAGGCCGAGGCCGGCCACTGCACCGACGCCGGAACTCAGCGCAACCCGCGCCAACTCGGTGCTGGTCGCGCCGGCCGATTCAAGGTTCGCAAGCCGCCAGGCCGTGGCCAGCACGAAATAGGCCAAAGCAAACCGAATGTGGAAGGCATGGACCGCGAAAGCGAGCGGGTCCGGGCTGCCTTGCCAGAGCAGCTGTTCGCCGGCCGGCAAAGCTTGCGGAAAGCCGCGTACGGGCTCGCCTCCGCCGTCTTCTTCGTCGTGGAACTTGATCACAGCCAGGGCTCCTGACGCTGCGGCGTGGCGTAGAGCGTGCCGCCGCCATAATAGCCGCTGATCATGTCTTCCTCGAGCCGCGTCACCCGGTCAGGCGACTTGGTGCGCGGCACATTGGCAAAGTGGGCGGCCTTGACGGCGTCCACTTCAACGCGCTTGCGCGACTTCGATACGTTCGAGAACGGAACCGGCAGGAGCACATGCTCGCCCGAGCCTTCCAGCTTGACCTCGAAATAGCGGATGATGGATTCCGACCGGTCGACCCAGAGGTCCGTCACGGTGCCGGCGACCATGCGGTCGAGACCGACGACAGGCAGGCCGCGCGGATCAAGATCTTTCGCCGACACGGTATATTCCGGATGTAGACGATAAGGCGAGATCCGGTCGCTGCCGTCCCAGTTGAGATCTGGCACGTCGTCGCGCATGGCATATGAGGCCGGGCCGACGCCGTCCTTCATGGGGTCGCCGCTCGGCACGAAGGGTGATCCGCCCCAGGGGGCCGACCGGTCGAGCGCAAGTTCGCGCGTGTCGGCCTTGCCATAGGTCATCTCGATCGTGCCGCGTCCATTCGGCAGGACGTACGATTTCTTCGGCGGAAAGAAGAAAAGCGCCGGCGCCTCGGTGCGGCCGCTGGGATCTTCCTCCAGCGGATAACCTTCGCGCATGCCTTCACGCTGGAGATAGTAGATCAGCCAAAGGAAGAAGATGGTGAATGCCCATAGGCAAACATCGACAAGGTCTACGCCGTTGACGAACTCTCCACTGAAAATCATGACCAGTCTCCTAGGGGTCGTATCAGCCGGGATATGCAGCCAGGCCGAATTTGGTGGATGGGGTTTTGGGTCGTGCGATGGCGTGACGGGCCAGGGGGCCAATCACGGCGAGGGTGGCGAACAGAAGCAGGATTTCGATATGATAGACCGCGCCATAGCCGGGCGCAGGACCGGTGAGGGCCGGGCCAAGCTGTCCGCTCTCGGCCAGCGAAGAAACGATGTCGCGCAGGGCACCGCCAAAGGCGAC
>JBGSOU010000224.1:0-1898 GCA_041739025.1 Hyphomonas sp. | reverse complement strand
GCGTTCGTCCGGCGCCGGCGGCAGCGGCAGCACGACCTCGGGCTCCGCCCGCCCGCAGGCGGCGACAACCAGAAGCAACGCGATGAGCGCGAGACTAGCGCAGCGCATAGCCGGTCACGGCTTCCAGATCGGCCAGCAACTGGACCTCGCTGGTGACCTTGATGGTGGCCATGCCCATGTCCCGGGCGGGCTTCAGGTTGATGCCGAGATCATCGAGATAGACGCAGGCCTTCGGGTCGACATCCAGCGCCTCGCACATCAGGGCATAGATGCGCGGATCGGGCTTGCGGATGCCGAGCTTGGAGCTTTCGATCAGGTGGTCGAACAGGTCGAACACGGCGGCGAGCTCGGCGGCTTTCTGGTCGTCCTGGGTCATCGAGGCGCCCTTGCCGATGGGCGCGTTGTTGGTGATGCAGCCGACCTTGCCATGGCCCTTGCAGACCTTCAGCGCGTTGACGACGCGCGGACGCAGGCTGCCGGACAACAGGCCGAGCACGTCGCGGCCGGGAACCTCGCGGCCGAGCGCTTTCGATTCGGTGCGGAAAAGCGTGTCGAACTGGCCGGCGTCGACTTCCGAACGCTCCAGTTTCGCCCAGGCATTCTCGAGCGGGTTCACGGCGTTGACGGAGCGGATGAAGTCCGCCGGCAGGCCTTGCTCGGCTTCATACCGGTTGAAGGCTTCGAAGGGCGAGGAGGTGAAGACCCCCCCGAAATCCCAGATGATGGCTTGGAAGGTACGTGTCATGACGCGCTAGCTAGCCGTTCGGCGCGGGCATTTCAAACCTTGATTTTTGCGCCCCCCGCCCTTGCAGGGATGCAGGAGCGCAGTAGTGTCCCGGGCCGAGACAATCAGGAGGAAAACATGGGCGTTCTGGACGGAAAAGTGGTGCTGGTCACCGGTGGCGGCAACGGCATCGGCAAGGAGACGGCGCTGCTGGCGGCGCGGCAAGGCGCTAAAGTCATCGTCAACGACCTCGGCGGCAGCCTGAAAGGCGACGAGGAAGGTTCGGCCGGCCCCGCGGAAGCTGTCGCAGCGGAAATCCGCAAGTCCGGCGGCGAGGCCGTGTCGAACTCCGACAGCGTGACCGACTATGCTGCAGTGGCGGGCATGGTGACCCAGGCGATGGACACCTATGGCCGGCTCGACGCGGTGATCAACCCGGCCGGCATCCTGCGCGACGGCATGTTCCACAAGATGAGCGAAGCCGACTGGAAAGGCGTCATCGACGTTCACCTGCACGGCTCGTTCAACGTGACGCGCGCGGCGATCGAACATTTCCGCGAAAAGGAACATGGCGCCTTCGTGCTGTTCACCTCCACATCCGGCCTGATCGGCAATATCGGCCAGGCCAACTATGCCGCCGCCAAGCTCGGCATTGCCGGGCTCAGCCGGGTGATCGCCATGGAAGGCGCAGCGAAGAACGTGCGCTCCAACATCATCGCGCCGTTCGCCTGGACACGGATGATCGCCTCGATTCCGGTGAAGGACGAAGCGAGCGCGGCGCGGGTCGAGCGGATGAAGAACGGCATGCGGGCTGACCAGGTCGCCCAGCTGGCCGTGGCGCTTTGCGCGGACACGGCGGCGCATGTCAGTGGGCAGATCTTCGGCGTGCGCGGCAATGAAGTGATCCTGTTCGACCAGCCCCGCCCGGTCAAGGCGCTGGCCCGGCTCGAAGGCTGGACGCCCGAGACGCTGATCGACCATTGCTTCCCGGCGATGAATGGCAGCTTCTTCAGCCTCGGCGCCACGACGAGCGTGTTCCCCTACGACCCGGTCTAGGCGCAGCACGGGCGCCCGGACGCAGCCTTTCGGGGCTGGCCGGCGGGGCGTTCGGGGATGGAGGGGGGCGGCTAGGAGGGGGCCGAGTGACCCCTCCGGCCCTTCGGGCCACCACCCC